>DOHE01000030.1 GCA_003535395.1 Clostridiales bacterium
GATTGGAAACCTGGAAAATAAACCCGGAGGCCTCACTGTGCTCTCCGTAAAGTCCCCGTACCGTCATGCCCAGCTTGCTGCATGCTTCCAGCGTTTTGTCCATCACTCCGGTTTTAGTCATCGCCGGGAGGTGCATCATCACCGAGGCCCGCATACCTGTGCCCAGGTTGGTTGGACATCCTGTAAGATATCCATAGTCCGGGCGAAAGGCATATTCAGCGCTGCTTCCTACGAACTCATCCACCGCCACTGCGTTCCGAAGAGCCGTATCCAGCTGAAGACCCGCCTGCATGCTTTGGATCCGCAGATGGTCTTCCTCGTTCACCATGATGCTGAGCCCCTCATCCCGGCTCACAAAAGCTGCTGGACTGTTCTTCCCGGCCGCCAGTTCCGGGCTGATCAGGTGGCGTTCTACCAACGCCTGCCGATCGATGACCGGTATCTCGGGGATGTCCACAAAAATCATATCGGTAAAAAGGGATCTGGCCCGATCTTTCACCTTTTTGCTGTCCTCCGGTGTGGACCTGGCAGGGAAGGGAAAGTCCCGGAAATTCCTGGCCAGCCGAATCCGGCTGCTTAAAACCACATCATGCTGAGGTCCGGCTTCGATATACCAGCTCATTTCTGATCCCCCCCTTCTTTTTCATTGTCCTCATTCATGCTCCCATCCTTCTTTTTGGGACTTCGCGGATTTCTGGCTCTGCGGGGAGCCTCTGCCCTGCCTTCCTTTGGTGCATCCGCCGGAGCGGGGCTTACAGGTCTTAAGGCCTGATTTTTTTTGGCTTCCAGTACCTTGATCTCGTCCCTGAGTTCTGCCGCTTTTTCATATGCCTCTTCATGGGTGGCCTTGTTCAGCAGTTCCCGAAGCCGTTCCATTTCGCGGTCAATCTTAAGATCTTCAGCAACATTGCCGGGCATCCTCCCCTTGTGCACCACGCTGCCGTGCAGCCGCTTGAAAATGGGCTCCAGCCGGGGTCCGAACTTATCATAACAGGCTGCACAGCCCAGTCGTCCCTTTTGCTGGAATTCGTGCAGGGTCATGCCGCACCGGTCGCAGGCCGCCGGTGAAAATCCACTCTTGTTGATTCCGGAACTCGTACTGTTTCCGGTCCCGGATACCGTTCCGGACAGGCCTGCATTTCCAAAATGCCCTCCGATATTGAACATCCCGGTCAAAAGACTGTTGAGCCCCAGCAATGGATTCATCTCGATATCCGGCTCCTCGGCGGCGCATTTTTCACACAGATGATACTCTACAATATTTCCATTGATGGATTTGACTACATGTACATTGGCTTCCCGCTGACTGCATTTTTGGCATTTCATCCTGTTCGCCTCCCTATACTTTCGCTGCTCCCTATTTCTCCGGTTTTTGGCTGGCTTCCACCGCGATCCTGGCCAATACATTGCGCATCACGGCGGCCCGTACTGCATTCCTGTCCTGGGGTGTGATCTGTGTCAAAGCCTTGTCACTGAGGGCTGCTGCCAGGAACATCCCCTCCCGGCGGGTGATGAACCGGTCTTCTGCCAACCGGGTGAGAAGCAGTTCTGCAGAATGCTGGGACAGATTCTGTTCCTCCAGCGTTGCGATCAAATGAGCCATATAGCTCCCCTGATCCCCGGGATAGGCCCGGACAATACGGATATGTCCCCCGCCGCCCCTTCGGCTCACTACATAATACCCCTGGTCATGACCAAAACGGGTATCGATCACATAATTGATCTGGGAAGGAACGCAGTGAAACTGTTCAGCCAGTTCATTCCGCTGGATCTCTGCAACACCGTCCATGCGGTTGATCATCTGTTTGATGAATTCCTCGATCAAGTCGCTGATCCTTGCCAAACCGGTCCCCTCCTTTCGTCCGCTGCAGCGGCCCTGTGTTTCGGCCGCTGCCTGATTCACCAGTTTTTGATTGCTTTTTGATTTTGACTTTCTTTGACCTTTATAAATGTATTATAAGCCGCACCTGAACCTTCTTCAAGGCGGAATATTATCTGGATTTTATCGTGGATCCGAAAGGATCAAAAATATGAATCGTTTTCTCATGATCATTCATTATTTCTTTTATTATCTACCGTTTTCCCTATACTGATCAATCTTCTCGCCTTTTTTCGCTGGGCATCTGGTTCCACCCATGCATCTTCCCCGTTCGTTTCCGGGTTTTTTCCATAAGCCATATGAAAACACCTCCCGCCAAAGTATTCCCGGCAGGAGGTGTGTGCATGCGTTTTTTAACCTTTGTCCGTATCTTAATCCTCTTCTTCTTCCACGGCTGTCTTTTTGGCTTCTTCTATTATTTTTTGCGCAACCTGGGCGGGCGCTTCCTCATAGCGTTCGAACCACTGCTTGAACCAGCCGCGTCCCTGGGTCATGGAACGCAGGTCATTGGCATATTTGAACATCTCCGCCATAGGGACCTCCGCCACGACCTGCTGGCTGCCGTCCTCCTGCTGGTTCATTCCCATGATGCGGCCCCGGCGCTTGTTAAGGTCTCCGATGATATCCCCCATATTGTAGTCAGGAATATACACTTCCACATGTACGATGGGTTCCAGCATGACCGGGCCCGCCTGAGGAAGCCCGTTTTTATATGCCAGCTGGGCTGCGATTTTGAAGGACATTTCCGAAGAGTCTACATCATGGTACGATCCGTCCACCAGCGTGGCCTTCAGGTTCACCACCGGGTAACGGGCCAGCACCCCACGCTGGATGGCTTCCCGCAAACCCTTTTCCACTGCGGGGAAATATTGCCGGGGTACGGCGCCTCCGAAAATCTTCTCTTCAAAGACCAGATCCTCTGTGTCCCCGTGCTCGAATTCCATCCATACATGTCCATACTGTCCATGGCCGCCGGACTGCTTTTTATGCTTGCCTTCCACCTTTACCTTTTTACGGATGGTTTCCCGGTACGGCACTTTGGGATCCACCAGGTTGACGGAAACATTGAACTTGGCTTTGAGCTTGCTTATGATGACATCCAGATGCTGTTCTCCCATTCCGGAAATCAGAGTCTGGTGAGTTTCCGTATTGATATGGGTTTTGAAGGTGGGATCTTCATCCAGCAGTTTGTGCAGCCCGGTACCGATCTTGTCCTCGTCGCCCTTGGCTTTGGGTTCTACTGCCAGGGAAAGGGCCGGTTCCGGAAAAACGGTTTTTTCCAATATCACCGGCCGTGACGCGTCGCACAGGGTATCGTTGGTGAATGTATTCGCCAGCTTGGCCACTGCTGCGATGTCTCCCGCCACCAGCTTGTCTGCGGGCAGCTGCTTCTTGCCCCTCAGCGCAAAGATTTGAGAAAGCTTTTCCGGCTTGCCGCTGGTGGTGTTCAGCACGGTGGTATCCGGCTTCACTGTTCCGGAAAAAACCTTGAACATGGAGATCCTTCCTACAAAAGGGTCGGCAATGGTTTTAAACACCAGCGCGGAAAATGGAGCAGCGGCATCCGCCTTCACCTCCACCGTTTTTTCATCCGGGGTTCCGGCTTTTTCCGCAGGTATGTCTGCCGGCGAAGGCAAGTATTGGTTAATTGCATCCATCAAAGGCAGCACGCATGCCGGGGTCATGGCGGCGATAATAAAAACAGGGACGATGGATGCATCCAGGATCCCCGCCTTGATCCCTTTCAATGTTTCTTCCGGCGTGAAATCCTCCCCGCTGAAAAACTTATCCATCAGCGCTTCACTGGTCTCAGCAACGGCTTCCTTCAGCACTTCCTGGATTTCCGCGCAGGTTTCGGCCAGGGCGTTTGGGGTGTCCATGGCTGAAAGCTTGTCCTTTTCGATCCGCATTGCCTTCCCGGACAATGCATCCACGATGCCTGCAAATCTCCCGCCTTCGAATACAGGAAGCTGGAAAGGGGTCACTCCTTTACCGAACTGTTCTTTAAGCTGTTTGATCACAGCGTCAAAGTCAGCATTTTCTTCATCCATTTTGCTGATCACAAAGACCCTGGGGATCTTCCGGTCTTTCGCGTAAGCCCAGGCTTTTTCAGTGCCTACAGCCACACCGCCTTTGCCGGGAAGCAGGATCAGGGCTGAATCCGCTACGCGGATGCCCTGCATGACTTCACCTGCAAAATCGAAATACCCGGGAGTATCGATGAGATTGACCTTGCAGTCTTTCCATTCGTATACTCCCAAGGCCGTATTGATCGAAAATTTTCTTTTGATTTCTTCCGGATCGTAATCCAGGGTCGTATTCCCATCAGGGATTTTCCCGAACCGGTCCAAAACCCCGGTGCCAAACAGCATGGCCTCTGCCATGGTCGTCTTCCCACTGCCTCCGTGACCCATAAGGCATACGTTGCGGATACTGGATGTGCCATAATCCTTCATTATAACGACTCCCTCCACGAATATTGAAACTCAGGAAACATGCATCAGCTGATATTATAATCAACCTGGGGAAACTTTGCCACTACTAATTCACTTTTTTTGACTGTCCTGTTGACTGTCGTGGCGGGACAGCCGGTAACCTAAAAGCATCAGTCCGTCTCCCAGGTGTACATTTTCAATGACCACTTCCCGGTCCAGTTTCAGATCCATGGGAGAAAAGTTCCAAAGTCCCCGGATCCCCAGAGAGGCCACCCGTTCTGCCACCGCGGCCGTCTGGGAGTTGGGGACGCACAGGATGGCGATATCCACCCGGTTCGCGGCAGTGAAAGACTCCAGCTCATCCATGTGCATTACTTTGTAACGATTGATCGTAGTGCCCACCACTTCAGGATTGATGTCGAAAATAGCTTCATTGACAAACCCGCGCTTTTCGAACAGCCGGTGATTGGCCAGGGCCCGACCCATGTTTCCCGCCCCTATAATGATCGTCCTGTAATTTTCATGGATCCCCAGCAGTTTTCCGATCTCCGAATGAAGAAATTTCACGTTGTATCCGTATC
>DOHE01000104.1 GCA_003535395.1 Clostridiales bacterium
ATCCTTCCTGGTTAAAGATGGTCTTGTTATACCATAGGGCATACCCGGGGCCCTGTACATGATGGTTCCCTGGGATGCCGTAGATCTTGCCCGCCCAGGTACCCCACTGTTTGAACAAAGGCAGGTCGTTCCACCGGGGATCCGCATCGAAATCATAATAGTCGCTCAAGGGAAGTAGTGCGCCCCAGCTGTAGTGCCTGGGAAAAGCCTCATAATGGTTGTTGTAAAAAATCTCCGGGAAATCCGTGCCTGCCAGGATATTGGGCAGCAGGGTCTGCTCGCGGGTGACAGCAGCCATGATGCTGAACTCGATCTTGCAGTTATACTGTGCTTCCACATCCTCAAGACTCTTGATCATCGATTCGGAATATACATTGGCAGGATCCGGGATCTTGCTGGCGGGAGGGATCTGATTCTGATGCCAGGTGACCCAGCGGATGGTGCGGCCCTGCAGGTCATAGGTTCTTTCCTGGAAGGTCCCCTCTTCCACCTCGATAATATCCTCTTCTTTCGGGACCGTGCCTGTCTGTTCCTGCTGCCCGCCCTGAACCTCCTCCTGGGCAGCGCTGCCCGTAGTGGTCTGCACCGCAGTAGTTTTAGCAGCAGTTGTTTTGACTGTTGCTGTCGTCGCCTTGGCCGCTGTCGTGGGTGCTTTGGTGGCGGACGCGCTGCTTTGCTGTTTTTTGCATCCCAAATTCATGGTAAGGCACAGCAAAACAATGGTCATAAGTGCAGGAATTCGTAAATGCTTCCTCATTACTACAACCCTCCTGTTCAATTTTTAATTTTGTTTCGCCGGCAAAGCAAAGAAGTTGACAATTTGATTATATGACGCCTCCAAAAGCATTCAAGAATAAGTTTTTACCATATTGAGTACATAATTTTCATTGCAGATACTCTGATAATAAAGTGCTACTGTGTCAATTAAACCGGCTGGAAAATTTCCAGCAGATGGTCTCCCTGGCCGGGGACCTGAACACGCAGGCTGCCTGTTTCCGGGTCATAGTCCCAAGCCAGTTCCATGCCTGAAAGCAGCACCTGCCGGGGCCTTGAAGTGCTGTAGGCCAGAAATTCCCCCCCGTCCAGCAGTTTTACGAATACGGAAGCCCCGGTCCTGTTCCTGTACACCTCTGCCACCGTACCGCCGGGATTAAACATTTTGATGAGGCCGATAGGAGCAAACCCGTCGGTCACCGGTGCCAGGGTACAGATCCTAAATCCCAGGGGCGGCAATGTGATGTCCATTCCGCTGTCTGCATCCATCAGAGTGATACCCGTTTCTCCATTTATATGTACCGCATACTGGCCATCTGGCAGCCCGTGGACATCCTTCAGCCGGATCCGGCCTGAAATGTGCATGTCCGGACTGGCCGCCGCTTCAGCGGCTGACCCCGTTGCTCCGGCGACCAATCCCGCTGCCGCTCCGTTCCCCTCGGCATTTTCCCCGGCTCCAGGCCAGCTGCAGTTGAAAATACCGATGACCTGGCCGCAGGGATTGAAATTAAAGATCTTTACCAGATCCCGGTTCAAAAACGGATCTACGAACAGACTGTCCTCGCAGATCCGGGCATGGTGGGTGCACAGCGCTACCCGGCCGTCTCCCAGCCGCACCTTCCGGATGACCTCCGGATCTTCTTTTCCCGGCTCATCCGTGGTATACACCGGTCCACCGGAGATTGCCCGGGCAGCCGCATGAAAAAGCCCTGCAGGATGTCCGGACTGAAACATATCCCAGTCCGGATAGATGACCTGTCCCATCCAGAAACTGGTGTGGACGTTGGTGAGGATATGCTCCCCATGGGTCTCCGGCCGGTTGGGGAAAAAATCAGTGGAAGTCCGGGTCACGGTTGTGCCCGCCCCTGAGTGGAACAGAATGCTGTTGGAACAGGAGGAGCAACAAAGCAGATTTCCATTCAGACAATCTATGGCAGAGGTCTCCAGCGCTTGCATCATGGTGCCGGCGAGAGCATCCATGCCACCCTGCCCGGTTGCATAGCCTTCAATCCAGGTCATGGCATCAATTTTCACGCCATCCACTCCCTGCCGGGCCAGATAATAATGAAAATCATGCATCAGTCGCCCAAACTGCATATAAGACAAGCCGGTCTGTTTTTTTGTCAGGTTCATGGGATAGAATCGCTTCCCTACTCCGGTGGTATCCAGTCCCTCATCGGGTCCACTCTCCGGCCTGTCTCCGTTTCCGGCAGCAAGATGCCGGGGGGGAATGAGATAGTTCCGTTCCTTGACCCCATACTCCCCGTAAACCTTCGGAGACATACCGCTCCAGTAGCCGCTGAAGGTATGCCAGACCAGCAGCTGCTCCAGGCCCAGCTCAGTCAGATCCTTACGAAAACCTGCAAGACCGTGGGGGAATTTTTCCAGGTCAGCTTCAAAACTGGTCATTCTGTTTTCTTTATCTGCCTGCTGCCAGCTCNNCCCGAAGGATGCCCTGGTCCCGGTAGGACTGCATCAGTCCAGTGAGTTTTTCATGGGTGATATGATTATAAAAGGCATTGTAACTGCAGAACCCGTAATAGCGCACGAAATCCGGCAGTCTCTTGTTTTTTTTCAACTGAAAGGATCCAAGGCGGGCCGCCAGCGTCTGGAACGCTTCCTCTACCAGCCGGTACGGGTCTTTCCCGAAAGCGGCGAACAGACCGCAGATCTCTGTGGCCAGGCAGCCTGGATCCCGGGATTCCGCCACCAGAAAAAGCCCTTTGCCGGGAACGCCTTCCAAACAGCACCGGAATCCCTTGTCCACCAGCGGGATCAGGATCAGGTACTGCTCTTCCTGCCGGGCAATGAGATACTGGGTTTCCATGGGCACCTGTCCCGCCTGCTCCCCGGTCCGGGAATGCATCCAGCAGGTGCTGTCCCGGCGCCAGCAGGCTGTAAATCGCTCCATCCGGGGAAACTCCCCTACGGGGAATGTCTTNNGGGGTATCGGAAGTGAAATAAAGGCAGATGCCCCGGGACGGGTCCCCGGGCCAGGCTTCCTCCCGACGCCACTGTTCATCAAATCCATTCAGTCTGTACTGTCTTTCTGCGCTCATTCATTGATCCCGTCCTTTTTTTGGGTCCAATACTGGCCTGCCCCGCGGGGCACCGGCAACATTCTTCAATTTTGATTATACGGACGTTCTGCATTGACACAAGAATACATTTTCCCCATGATGCAGACAAAATTCCCATGGTTGTATATATGAAAATAATGTGCTATTCTGTTGTCAAAGAGAAAACCGGAGGTTTCTGATGGCTGCATCTGCGGGAATGAAATCCATTATCTACCTGTATGATGATTTGGTTCTGTTTCCTGATTATCCATACCTGTTTTCCATCGGCTGGGAGCGGAGAACGGGAAAACTTCCGTATGACCACGACTGCAGACATGCCACTGAATCCATGTGCATGTTCCAATACACCGTGGCCGGGGAAGGATCGATCGAGATTAACGGCGCCATTCACAAGGTGAAGACCGGGGA
>DOHE01000057.1 GCA_003535395.1 Clostridiales bacterium
ATCCGCACCCGACTCCCATGGGATAGGTGCGCTGGGGACCCTTCAGTTTCGCGAAACTAGCCAGCTGTTCCGAAGAAAATTTCCGGGCCGGGTCGTCGCGGTTGAATCTTTCTTCTTTCACCCGCTTCCAGTCATCCGGGGTCACCACGGAGGATTTGACGAAGTGCGGGATGGTGTCGTGCCCATCCTTAGGAACTTCTGCCAGAAGGCCGTCTCCGTTCATGATGATTTTGGTGGTGGCGGTCTCTTCTACAACTTTTGAGGGAAAAGGGGGGTGGATCCAGGTCTTTCCGCCGATACCGCTTAGAATGTCAAAGTTGAAGAACCGGTCGGCCTGCCCGTTGTTCTTGATGCCATTTTCCACAAAGAGATCCCACTGAGTGAAATTCTCCGCCCAGTATCCAAATTCCATGTTGAAGCACCGGTCTACAGGTTTGTAGTGCATCTGGTTGTTAAAACGTTCCCGGTCCGTCAGGGTACCCTTCCATTTTTCGCGTATGGGTTTGATCTCATTTTGAGCCATAACTTCTTAACCCCTTTCAATACCAAAAAACAATAATGATGACAGCAAAATCAATTATAGATGTTTTGCAGTGCATGGGCTATAATGATACTGCTTACATTTATAACAAAATTGCTGTCCGGGAGGGTAGAAATTATTGGACAACGTATTGGAATTTAAAAAGGAAAGCCGCATCTATGCGCCCCGCGAACGCAGGGCCGGCTTATTTCATGTCTGCTCGCTCGGGCGTTTTTGCTGTGAGGAGAAATACTGTACGATTCGGAAGGATTATCCGAATTTCCTGCTGCTGTTCACCCAGGACGGCGGGGGAAGACTGATGTACGAGGGGACAAGCCATGACTTGAAGGCCGGTGATGTATTCCTCATCGATTGCAGAAAGCCGCATGTGTATCATACCCTGTGTCCGCCCTGGAAGTTTATTTATCTGCATTTTGACGGAGAGGTTTGTCAGGGCTACTGCAAGGCAGTGAAAGAGGGGTTCGGAGTCGCCGGACCCCTGCCGGCAGGAGGTCGAAGGCGTTTTGTTGAAATCTGGGAAGAGATGAGCCTGCAACTGGAAGATCTGATGCAGGTAAATGAAGCCAGAATCTCTCTGCTCATCTGTCAGCTGCTCACACTGCTGCTGGAAACAGAAATCCGGGAATGTTCCTTTCAGAGGGTGCTGCAGCTGGTGGGGGAGCGGTATGCAGAAAGCATTACTCTTGAAGACATGATCCAGTCCGCACGGATGAGTAAATATCATTTTATCCGCAAATTCAAAGCGGAAACCGGGTACACTCCTTATGGATACCTGACCAGCTATCGGATGAATCAGGCCAAGATCATGCTTTGCGATACTGCACGCGGGATCGGGGAAATTGCCTGCCTGGTGGGATATGAGAGCCAGGCGCATTTTGCAAAAAAATTCAAGGAAATGACAGGTTTATCTCCCTTTAATTTTCGTAAGATCCATCGTATGCAATAAATTTTTGTCGATGGCTTTGGATTCAAGCTGCGTTTTTGTGTTCAGACACCGGCATCTCCCGGTTCAGCGGGCCGCCAGCTGCCGGTCCAGTTTCTTCATGCAGTCAATGTCAAAATTACAGTTTTCATATGCCGTCAAATTGTTTTGGGCGTTTTCTTCTTCCTCCTGCTGTTCTTGCACAAACCATTCCAGGAAAGAAGCGGCGGAAGTATTCCCGATTTCCTTTGCAGTATTATATAGCGTAGTGATATTGCCAGTCACTTTTTTCTCATGAGCCAGGGAAAGCTGTAGCGGTTCCCGCAAGTTGTTGAATGCGGCCTGTTCCGGTTTTTCGATAGCCTTGAAGTCCACGACCCGGCCGCTGCTTATAATAAAATCATAAAACTTCATGGCATGTTCCAGTTCCTCCCCGGCCTGTTTCTTAAACCAGTGGGCGTACCCGCTGAGTCCCTCCGTGGCATAGTAGGAGGAGATGGCCAAATACAGGTATCCGGAGTAAAACTCCTGATTCAATTGTTCGTTCATCATCTGGAAAAGTCTTGCATTCAGCATATGGATTCATCCCCGTTTCCTTCGGCTAGAAAAAGATGCTAATCAAAACGCATCATACCACAGAGGATGGAAGTCTGTCAATAAAAACTCAAAGCTGCGCGATAGACCGGACAGTCGGTAATCCGGGAAATTAGAGGTAGCATTATCAAAGCTTTGGATTTATAATGAACTTGTTGTTTCATCCGGGTGAATCACCCGGTATCGATATAGAGGGAGTGGATTTGAAGTGGGTGGACTGTTTGGTGCGGTATCCAAAGAGGATTGTATGCACGATGTATTTTTTGGGACGGATTATCATTCCCATTTGGGTACAAGCCGGGGAGGTATGGCAGTCTGGAACGGCAAAAGTTTTGTGAGATCCATTCATAATATCGAAAATACACAGTTCCGGTCCAAGTTTGAACCGGATCTTGATGATATGCGCGGAAACATTGGTATTGGATGCATCAGCGACACAGAATCACAGCCTCTTACCGTGCGGTCCCACCTAGGACAGTATGCCATCACTACGGTCGGGCGGATCAATAATATTGAGAGCATCATCGAGGCTCATTTTAACGGACACAATACCCATTTTCTGGAAATGAGTGACGGTTCGGTCAATCCGACGGAACTTATGGCTGCGCTTATCGACAAGGGAGACACCTTCACAGAGGGGATCCGGTTTGCCCAGGAACAGATCGACGGCAGCTGCTCCCTGCTCGTCATGACTCCTCAGGGAATTTATGCAGCCCGGGACCGCTTCGGACGTACGCCCCTGCTCATCGGTGAGAAGGGCAAGACCCATTGTGTCTCCTTTGAGTCCTGCGCGTTTCCCAATCTTGGATATACATTGAAGTATGAACTTGGTCCCGGGGAAATTGTTTTTCTTTCCCCGGACGGAATGCAAAAGGTGTCCCCGGCGCTTCCGGACATGCAGATCTGCGCTTTCTTATGGGTGTATTACGGGTACCCGTCCTCCACCTATGAGGGAATGAACGTGGAAATCATGCGCTATCGGAACGGAGCGGCCATCGCACGGCAGGACGGGGTGGAGGTGGACCTGGTGGCTGGAGTGCCGGATTCCGGCATTGCCCATGCGGTGGGATATGCCAATGAATCCAGGATCCCGT
>DOHE01000226.1 GCA_003535395.1 Clostridiales bacterium
GATGGAGTGCTGGACCAGTGGGGGTTCAACTGTGGCAGGCTGAAACAATTGATGAATACCAACGGACTGGTGGGATTGGAACTGAAAGGAACAGACGGGTTCATGAGTGGTTATATGGATCCCCGTGCCTATAATACCTTCAACTTCTATCGTGACCTGGTTTATGTCTATAAAGTGACACCACCCGGAACAAATATATTCACAGAATTTATTAAATCCAATGTTGCCGTTGATATAGGAAACAACATGGCCAGCTATAAAATCTCCTTTAACATGAACAATGTCAAGGCAGCCCCGGCGCCTGTCGGACCCGATGTAAGAGAAGAATACAATGTTTCCCCATGGACCCAGTGTTATTCTCTTTCTGCGATCTCCGATTTCAAGCCGGAAGAAGTTACAGCGGTTTACAGGTATTCGGTATGGAACAACCCGGACGATCCCGAGGCATACATTGATGATTTTACTTCCTTTACAAGTTTCTTTGTGAATTCTCAGAAGTTCCCGTTTACAGAAGAGGAGCAGCAGTTCTGGTTTGACTGGCTGACAAAGCATCCGATTCTCCTGGAGTATGCCGATGGATTCACAGATATGAATGCAGTATTGAACACGAAGATCATACCGGCCATCAACGCGGGGAATTACTACAGCTCGATCATTGATACCTATGGTCCAGAGCTTCAGACCAGCATTGACAGGGTGCTAAAAAAATAATGCAGAAAATAATCATAAATACACTGAAAACGATCGGGAAAGTCGATGATAATATTTTCGGCAACTTCATCGAAAACCTGGGAACCTGTATTTATGGAGGCGTCTACGACCCGGGAAGCCCGGCTGCGGATGAGGAAGGTTTTCGCAAAGATGTGATGGAAGCATCGCGAAAAATGGGAATCACCCAAGTCCGGTTTCCCGGGGGATGTTTCGCCCCGCAATACCGGTTCAAGGAAGGGATCGGGCCCCGGGAGCTCCGGCCTAAATCAAACCAGACTCCGGAGGGATTTTCTCCCAATGGTTTTGGAACAGATGAATTCATCTCCTGGTGCCGCAAGATCCATGCTGAGCCCTATATATGCATCAACATGGGAAGTGGGAATGCAGAAGAAGCTCGTGATTGGGTGGATTACTGTAACGGGGTCGGTGGAACTGAATGGTCTGATCGGCGAATCGCAAACGGACATCCTGAACCATACAAGGTGAAATATTGGGCTATCGGGAATGAGATCAGCGCATCCTATGAATATGGTTACACGGAAACACCGGAACTATATATTGAGAACGCCAGACCATTCATTCAAATGATGAAAGCTTGTGACCCGACAATTCGAATCACTCTTGCTGGATGAATTTTCCCTCTGGGAGCCGGCCGGATGACCCCGTATGCGTATGACTGGAATTACAAAGTACTCAAGGAATTTTTTGAGGAAGCGGACTACATATCCATGCATCATTATATTGGAACTGTTGGAAAAAGCCGCTTTCTAAGGGAGCTTCGCAAAGAAATGTCTGAAGTTGAATTTCATCTGGGCATGCACGAATACATGCAGGAAGTTGCTGACAGTTATGAGATCATTAAAAGTGATATCCTCCATGTATGTTCTGACAAGAAAAAAATAAGAAAGATCGGTATTGCGCTGGATGAATATAACCCTTGGTACAATACCCTTCCGGAACCGAAGTTGATGCATATGTATAATATTTCTGATGCACTCCTTGTGGGCCGGTATTTTAACTTGTTTATTCAAAAGGCAGATGTGGCGACAATTTCAAACATGGCACAGCTTGTTAATGTTCTTCCCGCGGTAGTTACTAAGAGCGGAGAGTCTGGATTTTTTAGGCAGGGAATCTCATATATTCCGGAAATGTACCTGGGGAACCAGGGCAACATCGCAGTAGATGTGTTTCTGGAAAGTGAATCGTATCCTGGAAAGTATTACAGGGATGCAAAATATGTGGACAGTTCAGCGAGCTTATCGCCGGACGGAGATTTTGTCACCCTGAATCTGATAAACATACACCCGGAAAAATCTTTTGATTATGAAGTCATTGTCCCAGGCAAGGAAATAGCATCGATTGAAGGATCCTGTCTTTCCGAGATGGACCTGGCCGCCTATAATACCTTTGAAGATCCCGATAGATTAAAAATACAAAGGATACAGGCATTTGAAGGAAATCAGATACAGATACCAGCAATGGCATGCATGGTCTTAAAATTAAGATTGAAATGAAATCTGCGGGAGAAAACTATGAGATTTATCTTTTTGAAAAAAGTAAGATCCATTTTCAGTTGCATGCTGATCTTTATCTTGCTGTTATCAGCCTGCAGCAGCTACAGTAGGGGAGGAAATGTTGTGACAAGGAATGATGTGCTGAGTATCAGGAATGGCAAATATTATCTGGATGGCAAACCATTTTCCGAAATCAGTTTTAACAAATTCGATCTTTTCTGGTCGATTTGGGATGAAGCATACGCCGGAAGGCCGATTGGCAGGGACAATCCTAAGGTGGCAGCTCAAGCTGAAGCATTGAAAGAACTGCATGACCTGGGTTTCAGGACGATACGCTTTTTCGCTCTTCCCTTTATGCATGCCGACTGGCGCAAGATTTATGAGGATCCGGACAAGAGAGAATCTGTATTTTATAAAGCGATGGACCTGGTATTGGACCTGTGTGATGAAAACGGGATCAAAGTCGTCTATTCACTCGCCTGCGGAGCTTTCATCGACAGAATATGGTCCAGTGAGAAAGCAAGTTATTTATATGGGGAAGAACATACGAGGGAACTGGTGGGAAATCCGAATTCAAAAAGCCGGCAGAGACTATATGCATACCTTGAGGATATTGTGAACCGGTATAAAGAGCGTAAAACAATTCTGATGTGGGAAATATCCAATGAACTGACTAACAGCGCAGATATCGGCTCTCCCGGTGATGATATCTACCAGGGACAGCGGATGCCGGGGATGGCACAGCTAGCTGCTTTTTTTAATGACACAGCAAAAAAAATAAAATCCATCGATCCACTGCGGCTTGTGAACAACGGTGGTTCTCATTTGCGGGAGCATGCCTGGAACCTTTATCTCACAAGAAAATGGGTCCTGGACACACCCGATGAGCAATTCAAGGTTTATAAAATGCTATATGAAGGATCGCAGCTTGATGTAATAGATATTCACTATTATAACATCGCCGCGGGAGGGTACTATGTTGCCGGACCAAATGGGACAGATTCAGTGATTGACCTTGAAAAGCATATGGAATTCAGTCTGCAGTTGGGAAAACCCCTATACATTGGAGAATACGGCCCTCTTCCGCTTTTGCGGGATCATAAGATCTGGCAGACATTTCCTGATTATTTTGAAAGCTATCAGGATGAAGCTGCGGTAAAATGGTTTCAAAAAGCATTGGATGAACTCATCGAAGCGGGTGTCCCTCTCACGCACTGGTGGTGTTATCAGTCAGATAGAAACCAGGATCAGAACAAGAAGGACCGGATGGATCTCGACATTCAAAGGGATCCAGAGCTATTAAGAATGATCGCCGATGCCAACCAAAAGCTGAAACAAAAACTTGGGACCAGGTAACAGCAGGAGAATCAGATATGAACAGGATTCGCTGGGTCGGATACTTGTCAGGAATTATTCTATCCATTTTATTATTGTGTGGTTGTAGGAGTGCTTCCATGGATAATCAATCTATAAAGGGGCGGCTGGATCTCTCTTTCAAAGATGCAGCAGTGGAACAGGGAATGATCTTAAACAAGCGGGGGAATCCGGTCTGGCAGATCAAAACCTCGGCAGCTGATGGTAGGGTTAACCTGGACAGGTTTGACAGGCTGATCTTCCATGCCCAGACCAATGGAGAAAGCACCATTACTCTACAGGATCATGAATTGACCGAAAGCGGAGAATATGTTTTTCATGCTGGGTTCATCCTAGACGAACCGGACATTCTGACATGGCCACAGGATCGGGCAGGCCCGCAGCTTCTTTTCATGTCCTTGGATGTAAAAGGGGTCCCGTACCGGATCGCCTATAGAATGAATGTGGTTTCTCAAATGGGATGGTACCTGTATGATATGCAAACGGTGGACTACCGTGACAACCCTTATACTGCAAAACCC
>DOHE01000209.1 GCA_003535395.1 Clostridiales bacterium
ATATCAAGGGTGTAAAGCTTAAGTTCCAGAGATCGCAGAGCTTTCATGAACGCAGATTCAAACGAGTTGGAGATGGCCATGACTTCCCCCGTGGCTTTCATCTGTGTACCCAGGGTTTTTCTTGCGTTGACGAATTTGTCGAAGGGCCACTTGGGAATTTTGACCACCACATAATCCAAGGCGGGTTCGAAACAGGCGAAAGTTTTGCCTGTGACTTCATTCCGAATCTCGTCCAGGGTGTATCCGATGGCAATTTTGCTGGCCACCTTGGCAATCGGGTATCCGGTGGCCTTGGACGCCAGCGCGGATGACCGACTCACCCGGGGATTCACCTCGATGACTGCATATTCAAAGCTGTCGGGATGAAGTGCGAGCTGCACGTTGCACCCGCCTTCGATGCCCAGGGTGGAAATGATATTGAGTGACGCAGTGCGAAGCATCTGGTATTCCCTGTCGGTCAAGGTCTGGGAAGGGGCTACCACGATGCTGTCTCCAGTATGCACCCCCACCGGATCGATATTTTCCATGTTGCACACGGTGATCACATTCCCGATGGAATCCCGCATGACTTCATACTCGATTTCCTTCCATCCGGAGATGCATTTTTCGATGAGCACCTGTCGGACCCGGCTCAGCCTCAGCCCGTTGCTGGCAATATTGCGCAGCTGGCTCTCATCCTGCACGATCCCGCCGCCTGCGCCTCCCAGGGTGTAGGCCGGTCTTACGATGACGGGGTACCCGATATTCTCTGCGAAACTGACCGCATCCTCCACGGTATTGACCACCTGGCTGGCAATGCAGGGTTCGCCGATCCGTTCCATCGTTTCTTTGAATACCAGCCGGTCCTCGGCCATACGGATGGTCTCCGGTCGGGTGCCCAGCAGATTGACGCCCTGGGATTCCAGGTATCCGCTCTCCGCAAGCTCCATCGACAGGTTGAGTCCGGTCTGCCCTCCCAGAGTAGGGAGCAGGCTGTCCGGCTTTTCTTTTTCAATGATTTTTTTCAAAGACTTTACCGTCAGGGGCTCCAGGTAGATCCGGTGGGCGATGTGAGTGTCCGTCATGATGGTGGCAGGGTTGCTGTTGACCAGCACTACCTCCAGTCCCTCTTCCTTCAGTGCACGGCAAGCCTGGGTCCCGGCATAGTCGAATTCCGCCGCCTGCCCGATGACGATGGGGCCGGAACCGATGACCAATACTTTTTTGATATCCTCACGCTTCGGCATTTGACAAAGTCCCCCTCATGGATGCGATAAACCGGTCAAAAAGGTATGCAGTGTCCTGCGGTCCCGGACAGGCTTCAGGATGAAACTGGACGGTAAAAACAGGAGCGTCCAGGTACTTAAGCCCTTCAACGGTGCCATCGTTCATGTTGATGTGGGTGATGCGGACCCGGGATTTGTCCAGGGATTCAGGAAGCACCGCATATCCGTGGTTTTGGGAGGTGATATAAGTGCGTCCGGTGCAAAGATCCTTCACCGGATGATTGGCGCCCCGGTGCCCGTACTTAAGTTTGCCTGTGTCCGCGCCCTGGGACAGGGCTGTCAGCTGATGCCCCAGGCAAATGCCAAAAATGGGCTTTCTCCCCCACAAGTCCCGGAGAGTTTGGATGCTGCTTTCGCAGTCTTTTGGATCTCCAGGTCCGTTGGAGAGCATGATGCCGTCCAGATCTGCCGTAAGGATCTCCCTGGCCAAAGTTCGAGCCGGAAACCGGATTACCTGACAACCCCGCTCCAGCAGGTGCCGGAGAATATTGTGCTTAAGCCCGTAATCGAGCAGTCCCACCCTGAGTGGACGGCTGATGCTTCTGTCCGGATGCACGATCTTTCCGGTGCGGCCGTCACTTTCGAAGCCATCCGGTGCATATTCCTGCACCCGGGAACAGGTTACCTGGTCTACCGGATTTTTCATCTCAAATTCCCGGATCCTGTCCGCAGCTCTTTCAAGATCGATGTCCGGGCCGCTTAAGATTATCCCCTTCATGGTTCCCTTTTCTCTAAGGATCTTTACCAGGGCCCGGGTATCCAGGTCCTCTATGCCAATCACCCCATGTCGGACAAGGTACTGTTCCAAAGTCATGCTGCACCGGAAATTACTGGGGATGGAACAAGCCTCCCGGACAATAAATCCCTTTACCCGGGGAATCTCAGATTCCGCATCTTCCCTGTTGATCCCGTAATTGCCGATGAGGGGATATGTCATGGTGACCATCTGGTCCTGGTAGGAAGGATCCGTCAGGATTTCCTGGTACCCGGTCATACCAGTATTAAATACCACTTCTCCAACCACTTCACCCTTGGCGCCAAAACTCTTTCCATCAAACAGCGTGCCGTCTTCAAGCATCAGGACTGCCTTCATGTCTGACTCCTTTCCATTTGATTTCATGTGATCGGGCATCGATCGCCCCTCTCAGATCCGCAGCCATAGACAGAGCTTCCGCCCGGGCTGCCTCGTCGAACTGATCCGGGGAATATTTGGCTTTCCATTTCGGGGATTGCCAGGCGCACAGGATGCTTCGGGATGCATTCACCACTGCACCTCGGCCCTGGTTATCAAAACAGGCTGCCGCTCCATCTGCAGTACCCCCCTGGGAACCGTAACCAGGCACCAGGAACAGGGCTGAAGGCATTATCTGCCGGAGTTTCATCGCCTGTTCCGGCCATGTGGCACCCACCACAGCCCCAACGCAACTGTAGCCCTTGTCTTCCCGGCGCATTCCCGGCAGGTTCGCCCAGTTTTCCACCAGTTCCGCCACCTTTTCATAAACCATCCGTCCGTTTGCCAGAACAAGTTCCTGCAACTGGGAAGAGGAAGGATTCGAGGTCCGAACCAGCACAAAGATCCCCTTGCCGTTTATTCGGCAGGATTCTACGAAAGGCAAAATCCCGTCCTCCCCCAGGTACGGATTCACCGTGAGTGCATCCAGGGGATTGCTTCCGGAACCAAGGTACGCCCGGGCATATTCTTCCGCGGTGCTGCCGATATCGTTCCTTTTTCCGTCAGCGATCACAACCAGTCCCTTTTCTGCCGCATACTCAGCCGTTTTTATGAAAAGTTCCATGCCTTCCGTTCCATAACATTCATAACAGGCCATCTGAAGTTTAACCAGAGGTACGCAGTCCATAAGGGCATCGATGAGCATCCGGTTGTATCGAAGGATTGCATTGCTCTCGCTTTCATTCCGACGTAAAAACTCAGGAACATAACCGATCCGGGGATCCAACCCCGCACACACCGGATTTTTGCATTTTTCGATCCTTAAGTGGAGCTTCTCTATGAACAACATGCGAATCCCCCTTCTTCACTGAATACATATACCTGTCTGCCACCTGTAAAGGTGCCAAGGATCCTCCCGTAAACCGGGTAACCGTGAAAAGGGGTATTTTTGGACTTGGAGTGAAACCGGGCCACATCCAGGACATATGGCGTTTCAAGGTCCGCCACGATCAGATCCGCCGCATTCCCAGGAGCGAGAATCCCTTTTTGCAGCTTCAAAAACCGGGAAGGGTTTAAAGACATTTTCTGAATCAGTTGTGGAAGTGTCAATATCCCGGTCCGTATAAGATGTGTATAGGCCAGGGGGAAGGCGGATTCGAACCCGATCAATCCGTTGGCTGCCTGGGCAAATTCACAGTCCTTCTCATCCTTGTGATGGGGAGCATGGTCTGTGGCGATCATGTCGATCGTCCCGTCTGACAATCCCATGATGATCGCTTCCACATCCTCCCTTCCTGCCAGCGGCGGATTTACCTTGGCCAGGGTATTGAATCCGTCGCAGGCTTCATCGGTAAGGGTGAAGTAATGCGGACAGGTTTCACAAGTGACCGGAACTCCCCGGGCCTTGGCATGGCGGATCAGTTCCACGGAAAGTGACAGACTCACGTGGGCAATGTGGACCGGTGTCCCTGTAGTCTCGGAAAGGATGAGTTCTCTTG
>DOHE01000080.1 GCA_003535395.1 Clostridiales bacterium
GGTTCCACGATCCGATCGATGATCCCCGCATCCACGAATTCCGGATGTCTTTCCACGACCGGTTCCAGGGATTCCAGCACTTCCCGCACAGCCTGGTGAAATTCCGGTTCTGCAGGGTTCCTTTGGATCACCTTGTCCATGATACTTGCAAGATACTGACTTTTAAAACTCATTTTCTGATCCTCCCACCAAAAAAGATTTTCCTTGCTATATATTTCTGTTCTGAGGAATCCTCAGCTTACAAACTGTGTCATATTATAGAAGAAAGCCTTGAAAAATGCAAGTACCTGCAGATAAAAATTGCATATTTGATTTTTTGGCTTATGGAAGGAAAGTATAAAAACAGATTTTGTAAATGACAGACGAAAAGGAGTATGGTATAATCAAAAAGTTACGTCAGGAATCATATTGGAACGGGGGTATCTGCTTGTTTACAATCGGGATCGACCTGGGAGGAACCAACATCGCTGCAGGTCTTGTGGATGCAGCAGGGAATCTGGTATGCAAGAAGAGTGTACCAACATTGCGGGACCGGGATCATACGGATATTATCAAGGATATGGCCATGTTGAGTTTTAAAGTGGCGGAAGAGGCCGGAGTGGATATGAAGCAGATCCACAGCATCGGCATCGGATCTCCCGGGACACCGGATATTCCCCGGGGAATCATCGTTTACGCCAACAATCTGAATTTTCGCAATGTGCCTATGGCTGCGGAAATGAACAAGTATATTCAGCTGCCGGTGCATATCGACAATGATGCCAACTGTGCTGCGCTGGCCGAAAGCCGCGCCGGAGCGGCAAAAGGGCACAAGCATTCGGTGACCATCACCATCGGGACCGGGATCGGCTCCGGGGTCATCATCGACGGACGTATTTACAGCGGATTTAACAATGCCGCTGCGGAGATGGGTCATATGGTCATCCTGTCCGGCGGGGAACTTTGCACCTGCGGGCGCCTTGGCTGCTGGGAGGCTTATGCCTCTGCCACTGCGCTGATCCGTCAGACACGGCAGGCGGCCATGGTGGATTCCCATTCCAAGATCAACAATCTCGTGGAGGGAAATCTGGATCGGGTGGATGCAAAAACTGCTTTTGATGCAGCGCGCATAGGGGACGAAACCGGAAAACAGGTAGTCGACCAGTTCATTTTCTATTTGGCAGATGGGGTGGTCAACCTGATCAATATTTTTCAGCCGGAAGTCCTTGTAGTGGGCGGGGGTGTGTGCAAGGAAGGAGAAACACTGCTGGGGCCGCTGCGGGAGCTTGTGCGCAAATCTGCCTATACCCGGGAGGAAGTGCCCCAGACACAGATCCGGGTAGCCCAGCTGGGCAATGATGCCGGTATCGTGGGGGCTGCCCTGTTGGGCCGGCAGACAGAATAAAGCCTGCCGGAGATTTTTCTCCAGCAGGCATATTCCAAAGAGCGGGCCCGGAAATTGTCCGTCATTTTATTGAGCGGGACTTTTGCCAGCCTGCTAAATGTTCATTTTCCGTTGCCGCCGCCGCCGTTGCCGCCGCCGCTGCCGTTGTTGCCGCCGCCGTTGCCGTTGCCGTTGTTTCCGTTGCTGTTTCCGTTGTTGCCGTTGTTATCGCTGTTGCCGTTGCCCTGGGAATTCCCGTTTTTGTTTTCATTATCCGAGCCTGAGCCGGTCCCGGTTTGAGTGCTGGAAGAGGCAGTGGTGTTTTTGCCGTTTTTGTTGCCATTGTCATTGTCTTGGCCTTCGCCTTTGCCAAGGCCGTTGTTGCCGGCGTCGTCCTTGCGAAGATCCTTGATCATGGCCTGAATTTCCTTGATGCTGGTTTCAGTCAGGTCTTCCGCTTCAACTTCCGGATCCAGGGCCTGAAGTTTTTCGATAATGACCAGCCGACCCGGCGAGATCCCCATTTCCTTAGCCTGATTGACTCTTTCCAGGGTTGGATTGTCCAGTGTCACGCGGATATTTTTGCCGGAACCGCTTTCATTTTCATCTTCATCAGCATCTTCATCATCGGCATCATCCACATCCACATCCTCTTCGCCTTCCAGGGCGACCCGGATTCTTTCCTGCAGGCGAAACTGCTTCTCTTCCCGGCGGTTTGCCACAGAGATGATGACTTCATTGTCTTCGCCTTCTGTGATATAACCCAGATCTTTGGCGGCTTCCAGGATGGCCAGTGTGGCCTGCTCTGCGGTCATTCCCGCAACGGATATCGCAGCAAGCACTTCCTCTCCGTCCTCGTTGAGTGCGATGGCCTGCATCACCCGGTCTGCATTGTTTAGCACCAGCCGGATGCTTGGGTTGATGTCCACGCTGATTTCACTGGCAGGCATAGCAAAAGTATAATAGGAAAAGCCGCTGAAACAGAGCAACAGTACCAATACGAGCGCTGTCGCGGCACGGGCAGGACTGAAACCGCTTCGCATCGCGGTCTCAGCCACTTCGATTTCCTGGCCCCGCTGGTAATTGTGGTTACGAACCTTTACAAACGTACCGTCCCTTTTCAACATGATGGCATCTCTCCCCCGAATCTCCAGGATAACAGATTTCATATCCGATTCCTCCCTGACAGCGGCCATTTCACATAATGAACAAGCAGGGAATAATCCCCGGACAAAATGATCACCGCCGCTATGATATACTTTCGAAGCCTCTCGGTATTTTTTCGGGGGATGCCCAGATTTTTTATGATTTCCTGAACGGGAAGAGTCCGATTTTTTTTCATGGCCATCACCCGGTCCGGATTTTCAATCAGGAAGGCAATGATCCTTCCGGCAGCCTCCCTCGTTTTAACTGCCTTAGGGGAGGATTTGACCAGCTCTTCCAAAGATATACCCCAGTCAGCAAGCTCCCGGCTGAACATTTCGATCTCTTCAAGCCGGTCTGCCTGTTCCTGCAGGCGTTCGAACCGGTCTGCCTGCTTCAGCAGCAAATCCGTCTGTTCCAGCGGATCCGCATATGATTCGCCAGCCGGGTCGGGGAAGAGACTGCCAAGCGGAGTTTCATGCCGGTGCTGGCGCTGTTCTTTCCGGTAATGGTCGATAAGGCGGCGATGGATCACACCCCGGGCAAAGGTCAAAAAACTGCCCTTTTCAGGATCATACTGTTCCAGGGCTTCGTGAAAGGCCAGAAGAGCAATGCTCATTTCCTCATCGGTTTCAGACAGATACCGTCCTGTTGCCCTGGAAGCGCATGCGGCAATATAGGACCAATACTGCCGGATGAGCCTGTCCTGCAGATTTTTGTTTCCGCGGCTCTTTGCTGCCTGTACGTCCAGTCTGGAAGCCATGGCTCAATTCTTGATTTCCACTGCGCCGCAAATAGCGGAGGCATTGAGCCGAAAGCGGGGTGAGCCTTCCTGCTGGGGACTTTGGCAGCGGTTTTCAATACCGCCGAGGATGGGGGTGCCGGTGACGATGACCTGCCAATCCTTGGGAACTGTGATTTCAATCCCTCCGAAAGCCGCCGAGGCAGAAAAGTTGACTTCCTCCGCTTGCATCCGGGCCTGGCTGAAATCTACTTCCATGCCGCCAAACACTGCGGAAGCTCTTCCTCCTTTGAAGTTCTGAGAGTTGTTTCTTACGTCCAGTCCTCCCAGCAGCACTACATAATCCGGGAAATCGTTCGCATCCTGGCCTTTGCTGCTGTTCTGGCCAGGGTTTTGCTCCGAATTTCGTTCGTGGATCCGGACCCGGACCCGGTCATTTCCAAAGATGATCAGCACACCTACCAGAATGAGGGCGGCCGGCCAGAAATAGTTCCATGCATTTCCGGGTATGATGTTGTGATAGTTCAAAAGCAAAAAGCCACCCAAAAAGACCAGACAGGCGTTCCATAGTATGGAGCGCCGCGAAAAAAGGCCTGCGATCCCTATGATTACCAGGATGGCTGGCCACCAGAGCCGTAATTCCAGTGCGAATACCCCCATTTTAGACAGGAAGAATCCGACTCCCAGCAGGATAATGATCAATCCCAGCGCCAAGCGGTTTCTGAACATGAGAAATCCCCTCCGTTTCATTGGATCACATTGATTTTACATCTGAAAACCGCTTTTTTCAACCATTACAGCAGCGAATTATAGGATCGAAAACCTTCTCCTGTCACTTCCCGCACATCGGTGAGGATCACAAAGGCCCGGGGATCGATTTTCCGGACCAGCGCGCGCAACTGGGGGAGCTGCCTACGGTCCATTACACAAAGCAGCACATCGC
>DOHE01000071.1 GCA_003535395.1 Clostridiales bacterium
AAGCCGGCGCTGTCGACGCTGCTGAAAAGATCCGGGCTGTCATTGAAAACGAGAAACATCCTATTGCCGGTTGCCGTACGGTGAGTATCGGAGTCGCGCAAAGAATGCAAAACGAGCCTGTCAGACACTGGCAAAGGCGTACGGATGAAGCGCTTTACCAGGCCAAGGAGAACGGGAGAAACCGTGTTGTCGCTTCCGATGACAATAAAAGCAGCATAGGGGATTCAGTATGGTTAAGCTGGCAGCCTGAATGGGAGAGCGGAAATACTGGAATCGACGAACAGCATCAGGAAATGATCAAAATGACAAATTACCTGATCAGCATGGCCTCTGCAGGAAAGGGATTCAAAGAAATAGTGCGGCAGGTCGATCAGTTGCTGGATCACATTGTGCGGCACTTTGAATATGAAGAAGGGATCCTGACCGAAAAAAGATATCCGTATTATAAATCCCATGCAGGCATTCACAGGGATCTTGTATCAAAAGCCATGCAACTGAAGGAATCCTGCAGAAATGGCGAAGCTTTGATTTCTGCACTTTTTGCATTCATAGTGGAGGATGTGATCATGGGCCACCTGCTGGTATATGATACAGTTTTCTTCCCCTATACCCGGGAAGAAAGGGCAGGTAGTCAGGCGGCCTCCGCGGTTATCTTATCCTGACGCGTGTTGCACCACAAAAATGTTGACAGCAATTGACAGGAACGGGAAGCTGACTTATGATTACGAAGATAGCAGTGGGTCCGGGATATACGCGGTACCAGTTTTAAGACGGCTGAATGATTACAGGGGACAGAGTGATTTGGATGAAAAAAATTCTGGCCGGATTTCTGTTTTTTGCCTGGATTATCACTTTAGCCGGTTGTTCCGGGGGAGGAAAAGTGAAATCCCCGGCCGGTGACTTCGCGCTTGGGAGCGTTACATTCACCCTGGGGAAAAACGGGAGTTTTCATTATGTCCACACGGCTTCTTCGGAAGATAAAAAGAATTACACCATCAATGGGCGGTATACATATACCTATGGCCACTGGGACGAGGACAATGAAATCAGTTGGGGAAAGATCGACCTGACAATATCAGAATTAATTTTAGAAAAAAAGAAAGTTCAAAGCCTGGATTTTATTCAATACAAGTCAGGAACAGATGTGGCGGTGGGGCAGAAACTGCTCGGTTGGTGGAAATTCATGAACCTGATTACATACGGAGGAAAAATGCAGATCGGTCTTAATCTCCAATCTACCGGGTATCGACCGGAAGATGTTAATACCGGCAGGGACTGGTTGTTTAAAGGGGACCCGGGGTAGCACCAAACCTGCTGAGATTATGATTTCTTGAATTACAACGCTTGCCACAGTGAGATCAATTTGATAGAATATGTGTAAGCGCTTACTTATGAAACGAAACATAATAGAGAGGTTTGGAAATGAGCTGTTTAGAGACGGATGCAATTCTTGCCGGTGCGGCTGAAACGGACATCACTCCGGAAAAGGGAATCCACCTGGCGGGGGACCTGTTGATGTACCGGCCGATGGAAACGGTGAATGATTCCATCTATGCGGAGGCACTGGTACTGAAAAACCGCGAAAGAACATTATGCATCCTGTCCATGGATGTCCTGTCCGTGAATGATGCCATGACCCGGCAGATCAGGCAAAGTATCCGGGATGCCTATGGGATGGAATTCGCGGATATCATGGTGCATGCGACGCAGAATCATGCCGCCCCCGCTGTCGGAAATTTTCACCTGCGCGATGATAATGCCATCGTTTCGGATGCGTTCTTTTACCTCAGAGGAGGGGACAAGCGGTATGAAGCCTATGTCATTCCCAAAGTCTTATCCGCTGTCGGGATGGCGCTGGATTCGGCATGCCCGGTCCAATGGGCTGCGGGTAGGACGGTGGAAGGCCGGATCGCATTCAACCGAAGATATATCCTGCGGGACGGAAGTGTCCGTGTTTTTGCCAGGGGAATTGACTATGACCAGGTCCAGTATGTGGAAGGGCCCATGGATCCCGAAGTGGGCGTGCTGGCTTTCAAGGGGATTAACAGCAATTTTTTCGCTTCTGTGCTTCATTATACATGTCATCCCGTCCACGGATATCCCGGCAGGGCGGTGACGGCCGGGTGGCCGGGGACATGGCGCAGCCGGCTGAAAATACTACATGGCAGTGAAAGCCGTTTCTTGGTGCTGAACGGATGTTGCGGCAACATCAGCCATGCGGATTCATTCCAGGATGAACCGGAAATTCCCGTGGAAAGGATGGGGCAGTTATTGACTGCCGCGGCGTCCCGGGTGTATGAAAAACTGCAATACCGCAATGGCGCTGTTCTGGACAGCCGAAGCAGGACAGTGCGGATTCCCCGGCCTATGATCCCATTAGAACAGCTGACCAGGGCGCGGGCGATCATTCAGGAACATCCGGAACCTTTTTTCCAGGACCGGGCGAAAAGGCAGGTCGCCTGGGATTGGGTTCATGCAGCCGGAATACTGGACCTGCATGAAGAGATGGAAACTAATCCTTATTATGACTACGAGATCCAGGCATTCCGAATCGGCAGCACGGCCATTCTTGCCCTGACAGGAGAACCATTTGTGGAAGCACAGCTTAGAATCAAGATGGAGGCGCATTCTCTGTATACCTACGTGGCGCATATGTCCAACGGGTATGTCGGATATATTCCCACGAGGGAAGCCTATGGCAGGCAGGGATTTTACCGGATGGGCGCCGGAACCTTGATACAGCGTGGTGCCAATTGGTACAGACTGGCTCCGGAAGCTTTGGACATTATCATGGATTCGTCACTGGCTTTAATCTCGGAGATGTTCCCACAGAGAATGGAAAGGACTTTTGAATAAGATGAATCGTATGATGAACATCCTGCTGATCATGACGGATCAGCATCGGGACGACGCGATGGGTGCTTACGGCAACAATGATCCGGACGCCGCATCTGGACAGCTTCGCCAAAAGCGGTGTTCTGTTCACGGAATGCTGGGTCTAGCACCCGGCGGTTAGTAGAGGAAAACGGTGTGATATGGTCGCTAAACTGATCTGCTTTCTGTTGACGGCGGTGATTTCCGCTCCTGGGACGCTTGCACAAGTGCGTTCGTCGGCACGATCATTCGGAGGGAGCATTGGGGATGCCGGCGGGCGGAAGTTCCCTCTTGGTGTCTATGAGTTACCCCAGAACGCTCGGGACCTGAAAGCGATTTCCGAGGCAGGCTTGAATGTTGTGCGCTGCTACGGGCGTTCAGATCTCGATCGCCTGGCGACCGCAGGGTTGATGGGATGGGTGCCCGTGCCGATGGAACTGGGGGACGACGAGCGGCTGCGGAAGATTGTGGAGGATGTGAAAGACCATCCCGCGCTAGCTGCCTGGGAAGGGCCGGATGAGATTGTTTGGAGTTTTACGGCCCAGAGTGGGCTTTTTCGCAAAGGGATCTACAAGACACCCGATGAGTGGTGGCTGCAAACTCCCTTCGCCGTCAAACGTGCCGACGCGGAGGCGCAGAGAATCCTCCCGAAGTTGCGCGAGGGCGCCAGCTTGGTTCGGCGGTTGGATCGGGGAAGGCATCCTATCTGGATCAATGAGGAGGGACAGAGTGATTTGAAGTTCATCCGGGAGTACATCGACGCTGTGGACATCACGGGGTGCGACACCTATCCGATCGACTCCAAAAAACGCGAAGTCGCCGAGGTGGGCGACACCGCGGACCGCTTCAGACTGATCGGAAGAGGGAAACCCGTCTGGATGGTTCTGCAGGCGTTCTCCCGGAACTATGAGAAGATTCCCGTCTACCCGACCTTTGAAGAATCGCGCATGATGGCCTACGACGTCATCGCTCACGGGGCCGAAGGGATCTTCTATTACACCGGCTATGTGATGTATCGGTCGGCAGGGCCAGAAGCGTTTCGCGAATCGCTGTACGCTCTTACGAGCGAACTGTCCTCGTTGCAGCCATTCCTTATTAGGCCACCGGAGAGGACTGGAAATGTGAGGCTCATTGAGACAGACAGGCGAGTCGGTCTTGGGGAGCGTGGTGTACGGATCGATGTCCGCCGCAACGGCGCAGATTGGCTGGTCATTCTGGTCAACGAGGACAAGCGTCCACACATGGGCGTTGAGGTGAGTGGTCTTCACGCATTGAACGGTCGGCGCTTGGACCTGCTCTATGGGGCTGAGAGCGCC
>DOHE01000342.1 GCA_003535395.1 Clostridiales bacterium
TGATCCTCCCTTTGGAAAGGTCCGACTGAAGATATTTTCCAAGAATCACATCGATCCGGCCAATTCCGGGCCAGTTGCCGCACAGGCGGAGAAAACAGAACATCAGCCATAATGACTGGATGGCTTCCCTAAAACTTTCCGGAGGTTTTGCCGGAACATTTTCCAGGTTTTCAAGTATAGAAGTATATTCATCATACTCTTTGCCGGATTTGCTTTCCCGAAGCTGATAAATGGAATCCCTGATCCTTTTATGCCATATTTTATATGCTTCCAGGCAGGATAATAATGCATCTAAAAATTTTTTGCCTTTTTCGTCGAGACCTGCCTCAGATTTTCTCTCAATGATAATTTTCTCAAGTCCCTGAAATCCGATTTCCAAAACCTCTCCAAAACCGCAGGTGACATGGCTGACACTCCCAAATAGGGGCTGACCGTGAAAAAAAGCGGGAACGATATGATAATAGGGGGAAGGGAACAATTTTCTAGCTGCAGACAAAGAAGCGGATCCTGCCAGTTTCTCTCCCGGCATCGTGCGTATCGGTGCCGTCGAAGCGATCAGGCGGATCGCCTCAACATACCTGTCAAAATCGTCCAGGAATTCAAAACCGTCTATTTCTTCAAGTTTCAATTCAATATCTGACATGGACCTCCCGAATTCTCCAAGCAGGGATCTTCGGGCCAGATCTCTGGTTGCCGGACAAAGCCGTACGGGGCGAACACCTGTTGCAGAATAGAAAGTATGTTCAGACATTGGAAATCCCCCTGAAATTTTTAATATGATCACGGACAGCATAGATTTGCTCGAGTTGCCCGGACGGGATCTCAAGACTTGGCACTTTATCCCCATTGATTATCTGAAAGCTTCCAACATCAAATGTAAACACTCCTCCCCATTGAACGATATCTGTCACATATGTTACCAGTTCATCCAAAGGATATGGAGTATCGGTCTCGCCCCAATTGGAACCCAGATATTGGAATGCATGCCACTGGATCCTGTGGTCCGGGTCCCAGCGCCCGAAATAGGGTTTGCAGTTGATTCGCTGTTTTTCCCATTGCTTGCCAATGCAATGTCCATGGATATAATCGGAAAGATGATAATGAGAGCAGGCAACCAGGGTGTCCGGGTTTCCATGGCGGAGTGCCTGGACAAGCCGGAATGGGTACTCATATGATTCCCCCCCTGGATCCGGTTCAACTGCATGCAATCCATCCACCCACCAGCTTTTGCATAGAACATTATAATGGTCACTATACCATTGGGCTGCTTGAACCCAGTTTTCTTTGCGAACAGCATCAGTGACTCCCTCCTGGAAGGGCAACCTGTGCTGATTATCAGCCGCAAGGTAGAGCATCAACGGTATACCCCGCTTTGCCAAAGCCACCCCTAAATCCATCGGCAGATCCCGGATTGCATTGTACTGCCCCGGCTTTAAGTTCCATATCTCGTCTATTACGGGATTGGGTGCACAGGCATATCTGTGATTCTGTCCAAGAGATATCCCGACATACCCAACACCTGCTTCTTCAGCCTGCTGTGCAGTTTTCTCAACATCTATCGACTCTATGTGACGGTTCCATTTATCTGATGACCAGGTACCCTCAGAAAATGAAAATTCTTCATTATGATCAACAGAAGATGCACCAAATGCAAGAAAATGAAAAAATATTCCGTATTTTGCCCTGTAAAACCAATCGATACGTTTCTCGTACCTGATCCGCTCTTTCGCCGTCCAGCGGTCTGAGCGGGTATTTTTATCGGGGATCCATTCTCCATGCACTACGTTAAACTTTGGGTTCCAGGGAAACCATCCGCGTGTATCAGCGGGTGTAATTCCTACCGGGGGTTGTGGCAGAGAATATTTTTCCTTTGTCATATCAGATATCCCCTCTGTTTTTAAATGATGCTGCTGCAGGTCTGACTAGATTCAATACTGCGGAATTACAGTACCTTTATATTCCTTCCAATTAAATTTTTCAGGTATGCTGATCTCCTGCTTTATATGAATCGTACTTCCTGACAGGATAAATTCAAAATCGGGTATTTTCGCTGCTGTTAATCCGTCTTTACCAGCGTTTTTTGTGTATGCTGTGCAACCCAGGGTGATTCCATAACTTTCGTGTTCGCTGTTTGATACCAGGAGCACGGCATTGCATTTGAATAATAAATTATCTATTTTTAAATCCTCATTATTTTCTTCTCTGGTATGCAAATATGTAATTTTTGTTCCATCGTTCATTACTACGGAAAATCCATCCGAATGCTCATCGCTGATATCTGTATATGAATCGATCACATCCTCATTTGAGCTGGGAATCAGCAATGTGATCAACTGCTGTTTTCCCGACCCTTCCCATGTCGTATGCGTATCGACTGCGGGGGTCGTCGTTCCGGATGCAGAGGTTTTTGCCACCCATCCCAATAACTGGTCTGGCCTGTTGACTCCATAATATTTATGATACTCCGCTGTACTTTGGCCGGAATGATAAACAGCAATATTGACTGAATTTTTCTTTGCAGATATGATGGACTTCCCGGCCGGATCAAGATTGATATCTTCAAGTCCGTAAACAGGGTTAAAGTTCCAGGATTGCGTGTATGTATGCTTTCCAGGGCTGTTCATCAAATCTGTGATGATCCAGCATCCGGCTGATTTCAGAAAGATGATTTGGCGGTTGTGCGTGACATCCTCAACCTTTTGGCTTCCCACGGAATTTGTAAGAAAATTATATCCTTCATAAGTCCCTTTATAAAATCCCTCTGCAAAATCCAGTTTGTCCGATGTAGACCAGCGGGCAGGTATTGTTTCAGTCAGCGGCGGTTCTGCTGGTTTGGACAAAAGCTTTTGTGAATAACCATCCACAGAGATCGAATTCTGCGATAAAGTCGAATCAAAATACTTGTTAAACATCCCGTTTTGAGAATAACTGTTACTGCCGGAATTTACGAGAATATCCAGCCCGTATGCAGTGATTGCGACTCCATTTCCGCTTTCCCGCATATGCCCTGAAGCGGGTCGGCTGGTCTTCATAAAGGCATACAGACTTTGTCTGTCCCAGCCATTACGAAATATCACATAACCACCGTAAGGAAAATAAATGGAATCGAATGAGGGGACTGGCTCTTTTTGACCCCCAAAAATACAGTTTTCGATCCGTGCCGTCAAATCCGACGACGAATCTTTTCTTGTCTGATATTCATCGACAGCTTTCTTTCTATCATACCCCAGGTTGTTGTGTGTCCCGGCTGAGGGGATGTTCCCGTCGGGCATCAGCAGGGAAACAAGGAACCGCTCCCGGTATAATTTTGCTTCTTTGATTTTACGGAGCAGCTCTGAATAATCACCCTTGAATGTGTTTGTAGCAATCGCCGCGAGAAGCTCATCCATAATAGGTGCAAAGCCCTTGTTGTAATTGAAGGACTGTTCCTGGTCTGTACCGTCAGGCAGGTATCCGCTGCCTTCAATGTAGGTATTGATTTGCTCAAGTGTATTTTGATACCAGACAGGAGCCTCTTTGAATTCGCTCATCATAACGGAAGCGTACAGCAGCCCCATACTGCAATGAATATACTGATTGGGCGTGCCGATGCCGCTGTTTTGGATTTGAAGAGCCGCAGGGATTTCCCATTTGGCAAAATGCATCAGTACCTGAGCCAGCTGCAGACTGTCAATATCCTTTTTGGCGACCGTTGCAGATACGCCTGCTGCAGTCGGCAGATAGGAGAAAAATGTGTTTAACCGCCACGCAAAATACAGTCTTGATTTACTGGCCCAGTTGATCGTTCCGTTAACAAGACCCTTCAGTTTCGAATCTGCCAGAACCTTCTGATGTGCAGACAACCAATTCAGAGAATAGTCCGCCCAGTAGCCGATCCAGTATTTCAAGTAAGGGACAACCGAGTCCCCCTGAACCTTTTCATAGGTCTTCACAAGAGGGATCGTCCACTGCATCGTAGAAAAATCACGTAAAACTGTATCATATCCGTCTTCAGGTATTTTGCTCCAATCCACACTT
>DOHE01000043.1 GCA_003535395.1 Clostridiales bacterium
AATGTAATAATAATATAAAAACCGCGCCGCGAGTATAGACAAAAGAGCGGCATATATAGTAAAATGGGAGTGAGGTGATTCCCGTGATCAATCCATTTGAAAATAACAAAAACGATCGTTTTGATTCGCTAGAAGTATTTTACAGCAATACATGTGTTTGTTCCAGTTTACATTCATCCGGACCTGCTATGAGGGATCATTATCTTTTTCACTATATACATAATGGGAAAGGGATATTCAAAGTGAACGGCATTAATTATACACTTACCGAAGGATATGGTTTTATAATTATTCCCGGTGAACTTGCATACTATCAGGCAGATGAATGTGATCCATGGAACTATTCCTGGGTTGCTTTCCACGGTACATATGCAGAATCCTGCATTGATAAAATTGGTTTTTCATCTCAGCTTCCTGTTTTTAAAATCAACGAAGAATATAAAAGTTCATTTGAATCGATTCTTTCTGATTTAATAACATTGGATCACAGCAATAAACTTTATTTAAATCTAAAAAAGACCGGGTATCTTTGTGAACTGCTTTCCATCATCGCACTCTGCGGACCTTTGTATGAATTTAATGGAGACAAAAAGGAAACCAAAACAGCAAAAAAGAATTACACTTCCAATATTGATAACCACATTAATCAGGCTGTTGATTATATCTATAAAAATTATACAAGACAGATTACTATTAAAGATATTGCAGAATATGTCCATATCGACAAACATTATCTAAGTGAGATATTCAGAAAAAAGGTAGGGAAATCTCCCCATAATGTCCTGGAATCCCTGAGGATCCGGATTGCCTGTGAGCTGTTAAAAAGTTCCACCCTGAGTGTTGGGGATGTTTCGCGATCCGTGGGATATTCAGATCAATTGCAGTTTTCAAGGATATTCAAGAAAATCATAAAAATGAATCCTACCGAATTCCGTTCTAATTTTAAATTATTATGAAGGCTTTTCTTCTTGTGCAATCCTTTTGACCGCAACAAAAGGCAAGGTTGCCGATGCTCCGTACATACGGCCGCTCACAACGGAGCCATCCCGGGACATCCACTCATACGGCGCACCGTCGGCTGCATGTACGCAGCTATGATCTTTCAGTTGCTGTATCATCAGTCGGGCCAGTTCCGGATCGTGTTGATACAAAGCATAAATATACCAGCCGGATGGCGTCGTCCAGTATCCGCCGTTCTGATACGTGTTGAACGGGCACTCGGTTTTTTCCCACGCTGTCTTTCCGGCCGCAGCCTCCTCGCCTTCCAGGATTTGCCGCACATAGCCATGAGCGACTGCACGTCCCGCCTTGAATGCTTCTGCCAGTACCTGCAGACTGCGTTGCAGCAAATCCCCTTCCAGCAGACCCGTCCAGACTGCAAAGGCTGTTCCCCAAACATCCTTCTGCCTGCAGATTTCTGTTGAAGAAAGAAACCAGCCGTTTCCCTCTGTCAGGTTCTGAAGGATTCCTGATTTGATTTTTCCGGCCAGTTCCAAATAATACGATGTTCGTACAACATCCCCCAATTGTGTAAAAATATATGCAAACTGCAAGGCTGCCTGTCGGCGCAGCAATGATGGAAACAGCAGATATCCGCTTTTGACAATTTGATCACAAAATCCCCAGTCAACTGTATAATTTGGCATTTTGCTGCAGCACAGCTGGCTATCCGGATCGATATTGCAGGATATGCAAGCCTTTTCCAGACGTTCCAGCAAGGTGACCCCGTCTGTCTGTTCCTGAAAAATCGTTTGATCACCGCTTTGTATCAAATACTGGTATGCAAGCTCTATAAAATAATATGCATCATCATGGGGCGGATAATATCCAAAATGACCTGCTCCCTGATCCGCTCCGGATTCGTATGTTCCAGGATAGAACACCGGCTTGCCGTCAAAGTTGATATGATCCGGGATACTCCAGGAAGGGATCTGCAGCCCGTTTTCAAGGATGCGATTCTTCATCCCGTTTTGTGCTGAAGCGATCAAGCGCAGCCAGCCCCGTATTTCCTCAGGAGGTATAAGCCCGGAGGATGCCATCATGGAAGCATCCCGCACCCAGAAACTGTGATACTTCATATCCCCGGATGGAACACGCAATGTAACATTACATTTTTTCCCATCCATAATGATCCACTTTTCAATGCGGCATTTTTCCAATATATATTGTGCAGTCTCCTGGAAATATTCAATCGCGTCACAGGTAATCATGTTTTCTCCCTCTGCTTCAGTTTTTTCCGGCCACTGTCTGATCCCTCACCTGAAGGCTTGAAATCCTTTTTCAAGCAGGATGGCTCTGGCCGGAGCTCCATCCGTACCTTCCAGCTTCAAAGGCAGGCACATCAGATAATATTCTCCAGCTTCTGTATTTTCCAGGTTGATGCATTCGATAATGCATACACCGTGACCGAGCAGGGTCCGATGCGCCGGAAAATCCGGCGAACCGTGCGGATCTACTGTAATGTAATCCAGCCCGACTGTTTTCACCCCTGCAGATACGATGGCTTCGCAGGCGCTTCTTTCCAAATAAATAAAGTCATTTGTGAATTGGGGAAGTTTATAATATTTTAGAGAGTTTTGGGTTTTCAGCAGGAGGCGCTCGACCCCTGCCAGCGGGAGTCGCTCGATATCCTTGCCTGAAATGGCTCTTTCCACATGGGTCATGTCAGCCACCAGGACACTGCCTATCCAGTGGGAAGCAGGCATCTGGTCAAACGTGGGAGCTCCCGGGATAAAGTGGCAGGGAACATCCACATGTGTACCATGGTGGATCCCATGCTTCAGATACCCCACATTGGCGATCTCTCCATTCGCCAGGCTGAAGATCAGGCCGTACTCCGGCAAGGGATCGCCAGGATAAATCACTGTGCTCTCCGATAATGTCACACTGATATCGATCATATGATCCGGCAACCCAGCCCGGTTTTTCGGTTGGTTTCCCATTTGTCCCCCGAGGTGATTCCATGCTGACTTTTCCATTCCAATTCCTCCCTTTCACGCCTGGTACTTTCGGCAGCAGAATCAAATATGATTGCACTGCAAAAAGTCACTTTGTGACTTTCTGGTGAAGGATTGTCACGCCAATCCTTCACCGGCAACGCATATGCGTTGCGC
>DOHE01000121.1:0-488 GCA_003535395.1 Clostridiales bacterium
ATCCGATGGTCAGGATCTTTCCGGATCTGCGAGAAGCCTTCACCATGTCCACGGCTTCCTGCAGCGTGAACGACATGGGTTTTTCACACATCACATGAACGCCGGCTTCCAGCGCTGCAATGGAGCACTCGGCATGAACTCTGTGCCAGGTGCAGACACTGACGCCGTCCAGTTCAACATTTCTGAGCATTTCCTCCGCGCTTTCAAAGGCGGCGGCATTGGGCAGACCCAGTTTTTGAAAAAAATCCTTTGCCTTTCCCGGAACGATATCCGCTCCGGCAACGAGCTCCACATCGCCGAATATCTTGTAGTAATTGGCGTGCAGTCCCCCAATATTCCCGGTACCGATAATGCCGATCCGCAGTTTCCTGTCCATACTCCAGCCCTCCCAGAAATTTGATCCGCTCCCGCAGGAATCATGTATTTTTCACGAGCCAGTCTAGCAGTTCCAGCGCCTGTTCTTCCGTGGCGGTATTCGTTCCATAAAT
>DOHE01000121.1:552-3758 GCA_003535395.1 Clostridiales bacterium
AATATGGGCTCCGTGACCGGTCCCCGGCACAAACGCCATGGTATGCAGCCCCTTGCTTTCGATGACGGCATCCTTGTGCAGCAGCGCTTTAAGCCCGTCCCAGTGATAGACCACATGCTTCACATATTCCGCTTCCTCTTCCAGGGCGGGCAGCACCCAGCGTCTGAAATCATCCGGGCTCATCATACAGCTGAAATCGCATTGTAGGACGGCTGCTCCTTCGGGGGAATAGGTATTGTTGGCATATCCGTTCTCTTCCATCCGGCCTGCCTTGACGATGGCGTTCCATAGCTGGGGAAAGACGGACCGTGCATCCGCCATCGCCCGGTCGATGAGTTCCGGCACATCCAGCAGATCCATGCACAGCTTTTCCGGACTCCGGATGGCCGCCAGCAGATCCATGTTCGTGTGCAGGTCCAGGGGCATTACCAGCATCTTTCCGGACATTTTTTCGGCTGCTTTGCGATAGAATTCCAGCATACGCTGCCACAGCGGGTGATCCTGCTGCAGCTTTAATGGGAGCACATCCTCCCAATTATCCACATAGGGCTTGGACCAGTTGGTATTGCTGGAATGATCATTCCAGCAAAGTTCCGCCCCGCAGAACACTGCAACTTCATCGGGACCGAAGCTTGGAAAATAGGCGGGAACAGCTTCTCCGCCATAAAATGTGCCTCCGGCATTATAGATGGCATTATCGATGATTTCATCCAAATTTCCGAAAACTTTCTCCCGGTATCCATATCTATGCACCGGTATGTGACCCTTCCTGGGTGCTGTGACCCAGACGACAGGCCGGTCGATCATTTCTCCCTGCCAGTAGGCTTCCCACCGTTTGGCGGCCTCCGCCAAATCGGGTTTGAATGACATGGGTGCAGGTTTTTTCATCAAGACTCCTCACTCTCTTATGTCGGTTAAATTTCCTGTGGATCAGCCCTTCTGCCCCATCACAGGAGGACCTCCCTGCCGGATTCCGCAGAATGGTAAACGGCAGACAGGATCTTGATCATATCCACAATCACAGCAATTCTCAGTTTTTTCATTTTATTCTCCTCCTTGACGAATCGGAAACAATGCTTCTGACTTCCATCTCAGCTTATGCCAGGTCATCCCGGCTCATACTGGTCGGAGCCTTTCAAAGGCAGGTGGATCATCCAGATATTCCTGTAGGAGACCGGATTCAGGTGATCTTGAAGCATCAGAGGGCCCGGGCTGGTCAGATCCACCTCCATGGGCTTCGTTGAACACTTCAGTTCCACATTGTTCAGAACGGGAATCCCGTTCTGGAAAACCGTAGCCCGGGCATATTCTGTGATTTGTCCCTGCGCATCGGTCCGAGGGCTGCGGAAAACAATATCGTACATCTGCCATTCCATCGGGGGTTTGCAGGCATTGACCAGGGGGGCATGCGTGTTGTAGAAAGCACCGCAGTCCCCTTTACCTGGAATTTCAAAGCCATAGGAATCCAGGACCTGGATCTCATACCTTCCCTGAATGAAAACTCCGCTGTTCCCCCTTTTCTGCCCGCTGGCATCCGGCATGAACGGGGTGCGAAATTCCAAGTGGATCCACGCATCCTGATAAACTTCCTTCGAAACGATATGTTTTCGGGTCACCGTCATAATGCCGTCACGGACATCCCACAGCGGCGCATCCCCGTTTTCCTGCGTCCAGCCGTTTAAGTCCTTCCCATCGAACAATATCACTTTTTCCATCATCGTCTTATCCTTTCATCTAAAGAATCACACGTCCGCGTTGCCTTCTTTGCGCCATATCTCCAGGATCTGTTCATACCGCTCCAGGTGCAGGCCTGTATAGATGCAGTTGGAGGTGCTGAAGATATAGCCGTCGCCGGGCATCCCATGGCGGAGGCAATATCTGACGGATTCGGCGGCCTCCTCATCCGTTAGGGTCTGCAGCAGCCCGCAGTTCACATTGCCGATCAGGCAGACCCGATGCCCCACCCGCCGTTTTACCTCCGCGATATCCACTCCCACCTGGGGATCCAGGGAATGGAGGGCATCCGGACCGGCTTCCAACAGCTGATCCAGGATCGGCATGATATTGCCGTCCGAGTGCTTGATGCTGTATAGACCCATGTCTCGGTACCCCTGGATCTGGCGTGCCAGATAAGGGGTGATGAATTCAGAAAACATGGACGGGCTGAGGAATGGGCCGTTGTTGAAGCAGTAGTCCGCATTCATGGCCACACCGTCGATGGCTTTGGCGCGGACCAGCGTTTCGATTCTTGCCAGCATGCCGGTGATCTTTTTGTCTGCCTCTCGGTGCAAGCCCTCCGGGTCGTCCGCCATCCTGGACGCAAAGTCCAGCATGGTATTCCCGTTGGGGATCGGGAAGGTCCCGTCTCCCTCGGTCATGAGAAAGTATTCATCCCCCGTTTTCTCCCGGATAATTTCTGAGATCTGGATGGTTTCCTCCAGCCTGGGTGGATTGCTGTGGATGATGATGGCACTGTGCTCAAACCTGCGGGCGGTTTCGATATGTACATCTGCGATATCGTTCCGGTGCAGATGCCGTTCCTTTTTCAACATCTGATCCCACTGGTGGTAATGCCTGTGATAGGGGTGCAACTTGCCGAAAGCCTCCATGGTAAGAAAAAATACCAGTTCAAAATGCGGCACCCTCCCCGGCAGGGGTTTGCGTTCCAGTGCCCGAATGAATCTCTCTTTTTGCTTCATTCTGTGACTCCCAATCTGTCGTTTTTTGTCTTGCTGATCCAGCGGTCGAGTACCTGCCGGAGGGTTTCTTTGATTTCATTGCCTTCCGGACTATCTGCCCGGTTTCTGGTTTCTCCCGGATCGTCTATCAGATGGTAGAGGAACTCCTCGCCGTCTGCATACTGCACATACTTCCATTCCCGGCTCCGGATCATCCTGCCGGTCACCCTTGTCCCGGCCGGCTGGCGCACATGGGCAGCATTGGCGGAGGCGCGCATGCAGTAGGCGTAGGGGGACGCGTTGTCTTCCGGTAGATCCCCGATCATATAGGGAAGCAGACTTTTCCCATGGATGTGGCCGGGGACCGGAAGTCCTGCGGTTTCCAGGATGGTGGGCATCAGATCCACTGTCTCCGCGGGCATCGACAACGCCTGGGCTTTGATCTGGGAGGGATAACGCATGATCAGCGGAACCCGGACGATCTCATTGTAGAAGGCCGTGGTGCTTTTCCAGATCATACCGTGGCCC
>DOHE01000283.1 GCA_003535395.1 Clostridiales bacterium
TTTCCATCAAGCTCATTCCAGCGGGTAAAGGGTTCCTGGACGGCGATCCGGCCGGCAGAAAAATATCGGCTAAGATGATCCACCAGCAAAACCGCCCGCTTTCGGGAGCGGTTTTGTATGTATACTTTTTCTGCCCCCTGCCGAAGGCACTCACAGGCGACGGACCGGGCTGATCCCCCGGCACCCAAGAGCAGGATCCGTGCACCGTTCAGGCTTTTGCCCGTACAACGCAAATAATCCTTTCCAAACCCGGACGGATCTGTATTAAAACCTGTTAATGTCCCATGATCGATCCGGATTGTGTTCACCGCTCCCACCATCCGGGCAGAACTGTCCAGGTCATCCATCAGGAGCTTCACCGTTTCCTTGTATGGGATGGTCACATTGATCCCCTGAACTCCAAGGGCTCGCAGTCCCTGCATGGCATGATCCATTTCCGCTTCACTTTGGATGCAAAAAGGCACGTAAATGCCATCAATGCCCATGCCTTCAAAAAATCTGTTTTGAAAAACCGGGGAAACAGAATGGGCAACGGGATTTCCAAGCACACAATATACTTTTGTGCGGCCATCGATACACCTCAATACAGATCCTCCCCTTTTCCCCCGGTCTTCCCTCGTGAACGGAAATACAGGCACAAAGGCCATTCCAGCAATCTTTTGAACATGACCTGCACAGGCTCCCGCCATGGCCGTACCGGTTTGACCCGGATGGACTTCATACCGGCCCGGTTGGCGCCCCATATATCCGTAAAAATCTGGTCTCCGATCACTGCTGTATTTTCCGGGGGGGTGCCCATGCATGCAGCTGCTTCCAGCAAGCGCCTGACCGAAGGTTTCCCCGCTCTGGCAAAAGCCGGCATACCCAGCAATTCTCCAAAACGGGCAGACCGCTTTGCCCCGCTGTTGGATACGATGGAGGTTTGGATCCCGGCCTGCCGGATCTCTGCCAGCCAGTCCTGCAACCAGGGTTCAGGTCTGCTGCGGCCGCTTTGGGCGATGGTATTGTCGATATCCAGTATCAATCCACGGATCCCGAGAGATTTCATCCGGTCCGCCTGAAGTGAAGACGCCCTGTCCACGAACAGGGATGGTCGAAATTTTTCAAGCATGAAAATACCTCCCCGCCGTTATTGTAGCAGAAAGAGACTGGCGGTGGCAAGGCAAAGAAAGGAATGAAAAACAGAATACAGGCAGGAACCGGTGTCACTTGCTGTCTCTGCTGCCGGCAAAAGCTTCAGCAAAAGCTTCTATAATAAACCCAACGATCGCTTCCGGATCCTCCAGGCTGTGGGGATGGTGTCCGACTCCCGGTTTGAGAATGACCTGGATCTGTCCCCCGTTCTGCCTGTAAACTCGTTCGAAAATCTCCGTGTTTTCCGGATAAGGCACGATTTCATCCGCATCCCCCGCCACAGCGATCACCGGGATCCCGGCCTTTGCCAGCGCTGCCGCATGATCCAGCGGATTTCCCCGAAAGTTTTTTACGCTTTCTTCTGTCAGGCCATAGCACTGAAGGCATTCCTGCCAGCACTGCGGGCTGCCGATACCCGTATATTTCCCGCCGGGCCAGCTGCGGATGTCCAGCACAGCGGCATCCAGATAAAGGGAAGATACCGAATCCGGGTACGCTGCCGCATAATTCACCGTGTACAGCCCCCCGCGGCTGAAGCCGAAAATCGACGGTTTCGGGGACAGTCCCAGTTCCTCCGTGACCTGCCTGTAAAAAGACCGCATCCCTTCCACTGCCGCCGGGCAGCCGTACAGGTTGCTGTACTGGGCATACCCGATGTGCCAGCCCCGGCTAAGCAGTTCCCTGTCTGCCCAGTCAAAGGCGCCGAAAAACTCAGCCCGCCATACCCATGGATTCCCTTTGGCATTTTCCTTCGGCCGGATGATCAGGGCGCTATGGCCGTCTGACTGGAAGTCCAGGCGCTGATAACCGTTCCATTGGGATTCTTTTGTCTCAAAAGGCATTTTGATTTCCTCCATTGTGGTAAAGTATGTACTCCTGGTCTGCTTCTGTTGCAAAAGCGACACAATCCCCGAACTGTTCAAAAGCAATGGTTCTTCCGTAATTTGCATCTTTTATCTCACTGCATGATGCAGTTTTGCTTCTCACCCGGCAAGGACCTCCGGAGCAGGAATGGATACGGGCTTCCGTGACCCGGCCGTCTTCCCACGTGAGACTCACTTCAAAATTGCCCCGGGCACGCAGACCTTTTACAATACCCCGGCTAAAGGCACTTGGTAGAGCCGGCAGCAAATGGAGTTCTCCGGTATGGCTTTGCAAAAGCATCTCAGCGATCCCGGCTGTTCCGCCAAAATTCCCGTCGATCTGGAAAGGCGGATGATTATCGAACAGATTGGAATTCGTCGACTTTCTGTAAAGTTCCAGAAGATTTTGATACGCCAGATCGCCTTCTTGCAGACGAGCTCGGAAGTTGATGATCCAGGCCCGGCTCCACCCGGTTCTCCCTCCGCCGTGTTCCAGTCTCCGCTCCAACGTACACCGGGCGGCTTTGGCCTGATCGGGCGTCTTTTCCAGGGAGATGCCGTCTCCCGGATGAAGGGCAAAAAGGTGGGAGATGTGTCTGTGCCCGGGTTCCGGCTCTTCATAGTCCTCAGACCACTCCATGAGTTGGCCGTGCTTCCCTGCTGCTGGATGAGGCAGTCTGTCCAGCAGTCCTGCAAGCCGTTTCCTGAAGTCTTCATCGCGCTCCAGGATCTCAGAGGCTTTGATGCATTTGCGAAGCAGCATGGCAACGATCTGGGTATCCATGGAGGGGCCCATACAAAGGGATCCGGTGGTGCCATTCTTCAGCCTGTAGCTGTTTTCAGGTGAGATGGACGGTCCAGTGACAAGCCTGCCCTTGCGATCCTCCACCAGATAATCAACAAAAAATTCTGCCGCTGCCTTCATCACCGGATACGCCCGCCTGTCCAGAAATTCCCGGTCAAGGCCAAATGCGTAGTGCTCCCACAGGTGCAGACTGAGCCACGCGCCTCCCATAGGCCACAAAGCGCTGGAAACGCCGATCCCTTCGATAGCGGTATTGGCCCAGAGGTTGGTATTGTGATGTGCCACGAATCCCCTACAGCCATAGGTGACCTCAGCCGTTTTCCTTCCGTTTTCACACATCCTTTCCACAAGATCGAACAGCGGCTCGTGAAATTCGGGAAGATTGCAGACTTCGGCCGGCCAGTAGTTCATTTCCGTATTGATATTGATGGTATATTTGGATTCCCAGGGCGGGGTAAAACTCTCGTTCCATATTCCCTGCAGGTTTGCTGGAAGGCTTCCCGGCCGGGAACTGGCCATCAGCAGATACCGGCCGTACTGGAAATACAGTTCGGTAAACCCCGGGTCCTCTCCTCCCTCCTGGATTCGGGTCAGTCTGGCATCTGTCGGCAGATCCTGCAAATCATTCTGCGGATCCCCAAGGTGCAACTGC
>DOHE01000079.1 GCA_003535395.1 Clostridiales bacterium
GGCGGTCCTGCCGCCGGAACTGGTGAAGATCCTGATGGAAATGGGGCATGGAGATGAGATCGTCATCGCAGACGGCAACTTCCCCGCGGCCGCAACAGCAAAGCGGCTGATCCGCTGTGACGGACTCGGGGTCCCCGTGATCCTGGAAGCTGTACTTAAGCTTTTTCCTCTGGATACCTATGTCAGTGAACCTGTGACCCTCATGTCCGTGGTTCCGGGAGATCCAGTGAAGCCCACGATATGGGAGAAATACAGGGAGATCGTCCAAAAAGAGGCGGGACCGGGCGGACCGGGAGAAGGTCCCGGACCCGGAGCGGCACCGGGACCGGGGCCGGGGATCGCATTCATGGAACGTTTTGCTTTTTATGAGAAAGCAAAAAACGCCTATGCTGTGGTGGCGACGGGGGAAATGGCCCTGTATGCCAATGTGATCCTGAAAAAAGGGGTCGTGATCCCTTAGGGCGTATAACAACCGCGGTCTCCGTGCACGAATCTGGTGCAGGGAGCCGCGGTTTTATATTATCCGGATGTTTTCCTTTTTTGCAGAATTGCCTTCCTGATATACCAAGAATCACAAGCCAACCTTCGGTATACTTTTTGCAGCGGGGTGGAGGCAGCGGTTGTGCTCCCAATAGCCAACCGTTGCGGAAAACCCGTTGAAACACTTGGGTTGCCGTATTTTTCTGCAAGAAAGGGCGGATATGTAAAATGAACTATTCATTCATGAGTTTCTCCTGCCCGGACGCCTCCCTCCCGGAGCTGCTAAAGAACGCAAAATCCTTCGGATACGCGGGGATCGAGCCCCGGGTGGAAGCCGGGCATATCCACGGGATTGAACTTGACATGCCCGCGGAGAAGATCCAGGAGGTCCGGGATCTTTGCATGGAGGCCGGAGTGGAAATTGCCTGCCTCGCCACATCCTGCGTTTTGGCAGATCCGGAAAAGGCCGGACCTCAAATCGAACGGACTGCCAGTTATCTTCGCCTTGGCGGACAAATCGGAGCCAGGACGCTTCGGATCTTCGGCGGGGGATTCCCCAAGGAGGTGACCCGGGAGCAGGCGATGGAGACACTGATCGCTTCCCTCAGGACCCTGGCCCCGGAAGCAGCGGAGCATGGCCCCCTTCTTTGCCTGGAAACCCATGACAGCTGGCGCGATGCCCGGGATGTAAAAAAGGTCATGGAAGCGGTGGACCACCCTGCAGTGGGTGTGAACTGGGACATCATGCATCCTGTGAACGGAAATTTCCAGACGGTAGAGGAAGCCTATTTGCTTCTCAAGCCTTGGATCCGGCATGTCCATGTCCATGACGGGGGCATTCGGGAGGGAAAACTGCAATTTCTTCCCATCGGCACCGGAGATGTGGATCACCGGACAGCCATTCGGCTGCTTAAGGCAGATGGATATGCGGGATACCTCAGCGGAGAATGGATCAACTGGGAACCCTGGGACGTTCACCTTCCCCGGGAGATCTCTGTTATGAAGAGCTATGAATAGCTACAGATATTATAGATTTTACTGTAGCTTCAGCATAACAAAAATACACGTTTTATAAGACAGGAGGCATAGATCATGCCAGTTAAAACAGCAGTCCTTGGATACGGAAGAAGCGGCAGCACGCTGCATGCCGGACCGATTGAAAAGCTGGATGATTTTCAGATGACAGCGGTGTGTGACATCGATCCCCGTGCGCTGGAACAGGCAAACAAACGTTTCCAGTGTAATTTATATGAAGACTACCAGGATATGCTCGTCAAGGAAGACCTGGACCTGGTCGTGATCGTGACACGCAGCCATCAGCATGCGCCGATGGCCATCGACTGCATGAAAGCAGGCAAAAATGTGCTGGTCACCAAGCCTTGGGCCGTGAACGTGGAGGAAGCCCGGGAGATGATCCGCACTGCCGCAGAAACCGGGACACAACTGCTCCCCTGGTTGCCTGCCCGGTGGGGATGTGATTTGAAACGGCTCAGGGAACTGGTACGTTCAGGTATCATCGGCCGCGTTTTCCAGATCCGAAGAAGCGTGTTCACCTTTGGTATCCGGCATGACTGGCAAACGCTCAAAGAGTGCGGGGGGGGATATCTGCTCAACTGGGGTCCGCACATCGTCGACCAACCCATCCAGCTGGCGGGAGGCCGTGTGAAAAGCGTTTTTGCCCACATGAAGCAGATCATCAATCCCGGGGACGTTGAGGACATGTTCTTTGGCATGCTAAAAACCGAAGAGGATATCACAGTGGTGGTGGAGCATAACATTGCTGCTTCCGGTTTGCCGGACTGGGTCGTTCAGGGAGACAGGGGCACCATTTTTGTCCGTGGCAAACAGGTGGAAGTCCATAAAACGACTTTCCCGGAAACTTTTGATCCCGGGGAATACCGGAATCCAGTCACGATCAGCGTTGGTAAAGAAGAGCTGACAGGCAATCCTTACGGAGATCAGTTTGAAATCTACGTCCATATCGCCAGGGCCGTCCGGGGAGAAGAACCTTATGCCATTTCCCTGGACAGCGCATTGAACCTGTCAGTCGTGCTGGCAGCGATCCGGCAGTCACATGAAACGGGGGAAACTGTGAGATGTTGAAATTGTCGTGTTTTGCAGACGAGATATCCGCAGATTTGCATGAACAGGTGGCATTTCTTAAGCAAAACAGGATCGGATCTGTAGATTTGCGGGGAGTTTGGGACAAAAACGTTCTGGACCTCACTCCCGGCGAACTGGATAGGATCAAAGCGGAATTTGACCGGAACGGGATCCGGACTGCCGCTGTTGCTT
>DOHE01000035.1 GCA_003535395.1 Clostridiales bacterium
TCCCAGCAGCCCCAGTGCAAGTTCGGTACTACAGGCGTATGCTGCAGGATCTGTATCCAGGGGCCCTGCCGCATCATCCCCACCAGCCCCGGCAAGGACAAGGGCATCTGCGGTGCAGATGTGTTCACGATTGTAGCCAGGAACGTGGTGCGGTACATCGCCGCAGGCGCCTCTGCCCATTCGGACCATGGCCGGGAAATGGCCCTGACTCTGTACCATGCGACCCAGGGTCATGCACCGGATTACAAGGTCCAGGATGTGGAAAAGCTCATGAAAGTGGCTGAAAGGGCAGGCATCCCCGTCCAGGGGCGGGATGTTGACGACATTGCGCTTGATGTGGCCAGAAAAGCATTGGATGATTTTGGTAAGTATGATGATGAAAGCTGCACCTGGCTAAAGATGAACGTAGACGAAGACCGGCAAGAGAAATTCAGGCATACCGCGATCACTCCGACTGCCATCGACCGGGCGGTCGTACAGCTGATGCATCAGACCCACGTAGGCAATGATGCAGACCCGGTCAATATCATTTTCGGCGGATTGAGAGCCGCCTTGGCGGATTTCACCGGGATGAGCCTGGCTACGGATATTTCGGACATCCTGTTCGGCACTCCCAAACCGGTGATCACCGAAGCCAATCTGGGTGTTCTGGATCCCAGGAAAGTCAACATCGCCGTCCACGGGCACAACCCTCTGCTCTCCCAGATGGTGGTGTTCGCCGCCCGGGAACTGGAGTCTGAATCCAAAGCTGCCGGCGCAGAAGGCATCAATATCGTGGGGATCTGCTGCACCGGCAATGAAGTGCTCATGCGGGAAGGAGTTCCCACCGCCGCCAACTTCGGATCCCAGGAACTGGCCATCATGACCGGGGTGCTGGATGCCATGATCATGGATGTGCAGTGCATCGCCCCTGCGGTCAAAGATATGTGCAATTGCTTTCATACGACCCTCATCACCACTTCCCGGATCTCCAAGATCCCGGGATCCACACATATCAACTTTAATGAAGCCACCGCCATGGAAGATGCCCGCCGCATCATCCGCCTGGCCATCGACCAGTTCAGTCACCGAAATCCGGAAATGATCCATGTCCCTGCCTTTAAGAAGCAGGTCGTGGGCGGATTCAGCCTGGAGGCCATGCTGAATGTATTTTCGGGTGTTTCCCCGGAAAGTCCCATCCGGGCTTTGACCGATGCCATCCTGGCCGGAGAAATCAAAGGGGTCTGCGCTTTTGTCGGTTGCAATAACCAAAAAACCATCCACGATCAGTCTACAGTGGAGATCGCCAGGCATCTGGCTGCCAATGACGTATTTCTGGTTTCCACCGGGTGTGCCGCGGGTGCTTTCGCCAAAGCGGGCATGCTGAGCACTGAAGGTGTGCAGGCGTATGCAGGCCCTGGGCTGAAAGCCTTCATCCGGAGACTCGAAGCCAGTTCCAGCCTGAAAGCGAACCTTCCACTGATTTTCCACATGGGATCCTGCGTGGACAATAGCCGGATCCAGTCGCTGTGGCAGCTGATGGCAAAAGAGATGGGGATCACTGTNNCTCCCCTTTGCTGGAAGTGCCCCCGAAGCCATGTCGGAAAAAGCAGTCTCCATCGGTTCCTGGTTTGTTGCCATGGGCTTGCCCACCCACGTCGGTGTGATGCCCCCCATCGCAGGCAGTGAACTGGTGTATGGACTGACCACGCAGATCGCCCGGGATGTTTTCGGCGGATACTTCATCTTTGAAACCGACTGGGCCAAGGCTGCACAGAAGATTCTGGAGCGCATCGAAAAACGGGCATGGAAACTCAGGGTGCACCGCATGACTGCGGACAAGTACGCCAGCAGCGTGCCCGTGGTATACGAAGGGTAAAGGAGGAGCATACGATGTCCGTAAACTTATACAAGCAAGCCTACCAGGGTGCAGTGATCGCGACCAGCTACGCTGAGATCCTGTTGAACCAGGCCATCCGGCAACACGGGGAGGAAACTCCGGTGTATTATCCGGATACAGCATACAAACTTCCTGTCATTACCGCCCTGAGCGGAGAAGAAGTCAAGATCCTGAAAGACCTGGTTCCCATCCTGAACCGGATCCGGCAGAACAATGTCCGGGCTGAGTTCAGCCTGGACGGCGCCAAGGCAAACGGGGAAGCCGCCTTTTACGCGGCAGAGATCATTGAGGCGCTCAGGTACATAAACAATGCAAATCCCCACGTAGATCCCTGGACCGGTTTTCTTACCGATCCCGTGCTCCGCAAGTTCGGTATCCAGCTGGTGGACTTCACCATCCCCGGTGTGGCTGTGATCCTGGGCAAGGCCAAAGATTCAAAAGCCGCTGCGGCCCTCATCAAGGAACTCCAGAGCAAGGGCATGATGCTCATGCTTTGCAATGAGATCATCGAACAGCTTCTGGAGGAAAATGTCAAGCTGGGCATTGATTATATCGCCTTTCCCCTTGGAAATTTCACCCAGGCCATTCATGCCGTCAACTTCGCACTGCGCGCCGGGCTTGCCTTCGGCGGAATTGCTCCCGGGAACAAACCTGCCCAGCTGGATTACCAGCGCAGACGGGTGCGCGCCTTCGTACTGGCTCTGGGTGAACAGGACGATGTAAGGATCGCAGCTGAATTTGGCGCCATCATGCTGGGTTTCCCGGTCATCACGGATCAGCCTTTGGAGGAGGAAGTCCCCGACTGGTATGTGTATCAGCCTGATTATGAAAAAATCGTGCCCTTTTCTCTGGAACTGAGAGGCATCAAGCTCAAAATCGTAGATATTCCGGTCCCCATCACCATCGGACCTGCCTTCGAAGGGGAAACGATCCGCAAAGCGGACGCCCATGTGGAATTTGGCGGTGGACGCACTACAGCGTTTGAACTGGTTAAAATGGTCGGTCCGGATGAGATCGAAGACGGCCGGATCACTGTCATCGGTCCGGAAATCGACGACGTGGAGGAAGGCGGAAAGCTGCCCCTGGGCATCCTGGTCAAAATCTATGGCCGAAAGATGCAGGAAGATTTCGAAAGTGTGCTGGAGCGGCGCATACACTACTTCATCAACTACGGAGAAGGATTATGGCATGTGGCTCAGCGGGATCTGTGCTGGGTCCGGATCAGCAGGGATGCCAAAGCCAGAGGCTTTAAGTTCCGCCATTTTGGTGAGATCCTCATCGCAAAGTTCAAATCCGAGTTCCCTGCCATCGTGGACCGGGTGGAAGTGATCCTGATGACAGATGCGGCGAAAGTTGAAGAAAACATCAGGGAAGCCCGGGAAGCCTATCATCGCAGGGATGAGCGTCTGCGCGGCCTGACGGACGAGTCAGTGGAGGAATTCTATTCCTGCACCCTGTGTCAGT
>DOHE01000050.1 GCA_003535395.1 Clostridiales bacterium
TGCACGTCCTTAAGCGTGTCTTCCGGATCCAGCCATATTTTGCGGAAAATCGTCTGTCCTTCCAGGCTTACAGCGAAAGACAGCACATATTCGGTGCGGGCGTAAATTTTATGCCCGTAGATGAACCGGTTGAGCTGGGGATACTGGGAAGCCGTGCGGATCAAGGCCGCCACCACCACTTGGAAAATCGTATAGTTGACGCCTTCCCCCTTTTTCTCTTCCAGATACTTTGCCAGCCTGCCCGCATCCGCCGTCAGCTGCGTCCACACGGACGCAGACACCCGCTTGGGCATCAGGTATGTATAGAATTCATGGAAGGCATCCAATTCTTTCATATGCCTTCCATCCCTTCGTTTGAACATCAGCGCGCCCCTCCTGTGGCTTTCAGCGGCCGGCGGCATCCCGCAAGAAGCGCCGGGTTTTTTATTTTCAGTTTATATCACCGGGGTGGAAGAATCAAGCCGGAATCACGGAACTGCAGGCGAAAAGCCCGGGGTGTCATCCCGGCGACTTTTCGGAACAGACAGGAGAAATTGGCGTAGGAATTGAAGCCATTGGAAAGAGCAATGTCGAGGATATTTTGCTGCGTCGCAGCCAGATCATGCATGGCCTGCTGGATGCGTGTGCGGACAAGAGTCTCACCGGGGGACCGGCCAGTCTGCTTTTTGAAAACATGCGCCAGAGTCGATGCGCTTACATTTATTTTTTTTGCCAGATCCTGAATGTTCAGGGGTTTGGCATAATCCCGTTGAATGTGTTCCAGGACTCCCCGGGTCAGGCGCTGTTCCGCGGGACTGCTCCGGTTTTCCGCTGGATGCGGGCCGGAGCTGTAATGGCGGCGGGCCAGCGCCATGAAACGCGCCAGATCCGCCCGGACCAAATCTTGCCAGCATGTCTGACCCTGTTCCCCTTCCTGGTGGATCCTAAGCAGCAGTTCCCCCATTTCCCGTCTGCGGTCCGGATTTTTATCATCCGTAGCGCTGGTGCTGATCTCCAGGCTGGCAGTGTGAAAAGCCATCAAGTCGTCAAATCCAAGCAGAGAGGGGCTAAAGACCAGGATCAGCATTTTCAAAGCGTCTTCTGCCCGTGAAAAAGAATGATGAAAATCGGTACTGTTGAAAATACAGATATCACCGCAACGGACGTTGAAGCGGTGGTTCCCGATATAGGTATCTCCTTTTCCGGAGATGATCAGATTGATTTCCAGGCAGTCATGGGTGTGCAGATGCGCTCTTCCCAATGCGACCTGGGTGATCCATGAGCGAAACGGAAAATCCCTGGGCAGTGGGATCCTGTCCCTGCGGTAGAGGAACTGACTGGATCTGGCATGACTGAAATCAACCATCGCGGCAGCACCCGCTTCCCATCTGGATAATGACATCATCGACACGATAATCATACACCAGACAGGGCACATTTACCACTCCGCATCATGCCGCCCCTTTACCGGTCTCCATAATATCATTGCAGGATCCTTGATGTTTTTGCACAATTGTGGAGGAATGAACTGCAATCAGTGGATATACTGGACCAAAGACCGATACAGGGAGGACGAAACATGGCAAAAAACATGCAATACACAGCCGATTGGGAAAGCACAAAAAAGAGGTTTGGCGAATGGTGGAAGGGCCAGCTCAGGCAGGGCCCCCTGATGTGGATCGTCGCCACCCGGGACATCCCTCTTCCCGGCAATGAACCGGAACCTCCCTTCCAGTCTCTGGAAGAATATTTTATCGGCCCGGAAGCCCGGTCAGTGCGGCTTCGGAACCAATGCCGGAAAATGATCTACCTGGCGGATGCCTTCCCCTCCCTGACTTTGAACATCGGCCCCGGTTCCATGTCCACCTATCTTGGCTCCGAACCGGTTTTCTCACCACAGACGGTATGGTATACCGAGTGTATCCACGACTGGGCAGACTGGAAAGGAATGGCCTATGACCCGGAAAATAAATGGTGGAAACGCCACCTTGAAGTCCTCCGGCAGGCCCGGGACATCGCGGGGGAAGATTATCCGGTGGATATCCCCGATATCATAGAAAATGTAGACATTCTCTCCGCTATGCTGGGTCCGCAGAACCTGCTGTTCGATCTCATGGACCATCCGGATGTGATCAAGGCCTTCGTTGAGCGGATCGACGACCTGTATTTCGAATATTATGACCGGATCTACGAGGTGGTGAAGGACCGGTCCGGCGGGTGCAGCTATACGGCATTCCGCATCTGCGGGCCCGGGCGGACCGCCAAGGTGCAGTGTGATTTCAGCGCCATGATCTCACCGGATCAGTTTCGCACCTTTGTGCAACCCTCGCTGCAAAAACAGTGCGCCCGGCTGGACGCCACCCTCTACCATCTGGACGGCCCGGATGCTGTCAGACACCTGGACGCTCTGATGGAGATCCCGGAGCTTTCGGCGCTGCAATATACCCCTGGTGCCGGAAACCCGCCGGCCTGCAGCAAGGAATTCGATTTCATCCACGACCGGGTGAAAGCGGCGGGAAAATCTCTTTGGATCAGCGTGGGCGGCAAAGATTATGAGGCATGGGTACAAAGTGCCGACAGACTGGTGCAGCGGTATGGGACGGAAAGCCTGTATCTGCTGTTCCCGGTGATGAGTGAAACACAGGCGGAAACGCTGCTGAATAAAGCCGAAAGGGAGTGGCGCTGACCTACGCCTCCGCCTCCAGGGGGAACCGGACGGGCCTCCCATCCCGGGTCGCCCGGTAGATGGCAGTGAAGATCTCCACCGTCTTGCGCCCCTCCTGTCCGTCCACCAGGGGTTGGGTCCCCTGCCGGACGGCCCGGATGAAATCCTGGTCCTGCTGCTGGTGGAAATACTGCATGGGGTCGATGCGGTTGAAGAAATCCGTATCTTCCGCCTTCCACCGCTCCAGCAGCTCTTCTTCCCCCGGGATCGTCCACAGGTCATTGACCGGGGGCTCCGTGATGCTGGACATCCCGGCGATGAACATGGCCCCGCCGTCTGTCTGCACCCCCACCCCCGCACCGTTGGACCCGAACACCTGCACCTTCCCGTACAGTGCCGGATTCTGGGAGTTGCTCACCAAAATATTGCCCAGTGC
>DOHE01000306.1 GCA_003535395.1 Clostridiales bacterium
TGCATGAAGTGGCCGGGAACCGGGTATCAGAAGACGCTGTGCGCATCCCGCTGTCGGAAATTTTTGCGGACACGCGCGTTAAATTTGTAACAGATGAGATTGTCAGCTATGATTTTTGCAACAATCGCGTTTGTTCGGCGAAAAACAACTATGACTATGATTACCTGGTCGTCGCCGTGGGGAGCACCCCCAATTTCTTCGGTATTCCGGGGCTCCAGGAAAATGCCCTGACCATCTGGTCCTTTGAAGACGCGGTCCGTATCCGCGACCACATCATCGACTGCTTTGTCAAGGCGGCCAGTGAACAGGACCCGGAAGAGAGGAAGCGCCTCCTTACCTTTGTGGTGGGCGGGGCCGGATTCACCGGGATCGAAATGATCGGGGAACTGGCCCAATGGGTCAAAAAGCTTTGCAGGGAGCACGAAATCCCCCGCACGGATGTACGACTGGTGATCCTGGACATGCTGGACCGGATCCTGAGCGTGCTTTCTGAGAAGAATTCCAAAAAAGGCCAGGAATACCTGGAAAAGAAACTGGGTGTGGAGGTTCTGGTGAATGCCGCGGTGAAACAGGCCTATGCCGACCGCATCGAGGTGGGAGATACGGTGATCCCTTCCCGCACATTGATCTGGACCGCCGGGGTGCGGGCCAGCATTGATGCGGATGATATGGACGTCGACAAGGGCGGGTCCGAGCGGGTGCTGACGGATGCCTTCCTCCGCCTGAAAGGCATTGAAAATGTCTATGGAATCGGGGACTTTTGCGTGGTATGCAAGCTGGAAGGAAAGGCGTCCCCGGCTCTCGTGGAAAATGCCATCCAGACAGGCCATACCGCCGCAGTGAACGTACTCAGACACCTCCGTGGCCAGCCCCTTGAAAAATCCGAAGTGAAACTGCATGGCGTGATGGTATCCATCGGCAACTACTTCGCCGTATCCAGCCTTATGGGAAAGGAGTATCCTTCCTGGATCTCGCTGCTGGCTAAGTACATGGTGAACGTGCATTATCTGTTCGGCATCATGGGATTTGCGGGTCCTTTGACGTATCTGCGGCATGAATTGCTACACAGGCGGCAGCAGAAGACGTTTCTGGAAAAACATTATACGAAGACCACGCAGACCTGGTGGCTGTTCCCCCTGCGCCTGTTCCTGGGTTACACCTGGCTGTCGGAAGGCATCGCCAAACTGCAGCAGGGATGGCTGGGAAGCCCAAAACTGGCGGCTTTCCTGGGCATGGCCGGCGACACGGATGCCACGACTGCCGCCACCGGCGTTGCCGGAGTGATCACCGGCGTGGGGAAAATGTTTGTGGATATCAACCTGAAAATTTTCCACCTGCAGATCGGCCAGATGGAAAATATCGTGAGCGGGATCACTATGGAAGGCAATGTATTTGCCAAACTGAAACTTCTGGAATTCGGTGATTTTGAACTGGTGAACCAGATCCTGAAACATATAGTCCTGGCCAGCGACGGGGTGACGATGGTCTTCCAGGTGCTGGTGGTGCTGGCGGAGATCGCCCTGGGACTGATGTTCCTGGGAGGAGCCTTCACCTTCATCGCTTCTGTGCTGTCGATCGGCCTGATGCTGATGTTTCTTACCTCTACAGGGGTTTATGCGCACACCTGGTGGGTGTTCTTCGGAGCTTTTGCTGCCATGGGCGGTTCCGGACGCGCCTTCGGGCTTGATCACTGGATCATGCCCTATTTGGACCGGGTGTGGACCAGCTGGAGAAAGAACGCTAAATTGCGTTTGTTCTTTCCCAAAAGTAACAGGAAGGCCAATCGTTCATGACCCACAGGTTATTCCATTCCCGCCTGGAGAAAGAAATGAAGGCGGCAGAGGAGATCCTGCTCAAGGAATTTGACAAACCTGCAGCAGTGGCGGATCATGTGGTCGCACGACTGTTCCACAGCGGCGGAAAACGGCTTCGCCCTGCGCTGTTGCTTGCCTGCGCTCTGGCCGGCCGTTTTCCCGGGGAGAAGGCACTGCTTTCGGCTGCGGCCATCGAGATGATGCATACAGCCACCCTGGTGCATGATGATATCGTCGATCAGGCGGAGATGCGCCGGGGTGAGCGCACCCTCTCAAACTCCTTCGGGCTGCACACCGCAGTCTATGCCGGAGATTATCTGTTCGTCAAATCTCTGGCCTGCCTGGCCAGGGCCGGGCTGAAAACCAGTCACTTAGACGATGTGGCCAGGGGCATCCAGGCAGTGTGCCTGGGAGAAATGGACCAGTATTTCGGCCGGGGGTCCATCCCGGGTGTACGTCAGTATTTAAAGCGCATCCTGGGTAAAACTGCCGCCCTGTTTGCGGCTTCCAGCGCGCTGGGAGCCACTTTGGGCCGTTTTCCGGAAAAACAGGTGCGGGCTTTTGGCCGTTTCGGCGGGTACCTGGGCATGGGGTTTCAAATCCGCGACGACCTGCTGGATTTAACTTCCGACCCGCGCTCCATGGGCAAACCGGTGTTTTGCGACTTAAGGCAGGGGGTGGTCACCCTGCCTTTCATCCTGGCCGCCCGGGCAGACACGAGCGGTGACTTTGCCCGGCAGCTTCAGCAGTACCTGAACGCTGCCCCGACTGATCGGGCCGATCCCTCGGAGGACGCTGCCCCGACTGATCGGGCCGGTCCCTCGGAGGAGGCTGCCCCGACCGGCAGGATCCCGGAAATCCCTCTGCTGCTGGAACAGGTGCATGCCCTGGGCGGCGCCAAACAGGCACAGGACCTAATGGAGCGGTACAAACACAAAGCGCTGGGAGTTCTGGACAGCCTGCCCGTGAAACCGGCGGCACGGACCCTGCTGGAAGATCTGGCGGACCGGATCCTGCCAGTCAGCTAAAATCCGACATTTTCTATTTCACAATCTCCCAATAGCCAGATCTGTCCGATCCGACACGCCGAATGAAATCTGTATCACGAAGCCGTTTTATTTCACGGGCAACTGTGCGTACTGAGAAACCTGTCTCATCTGCCAACCTCTTCTGTGTGATTTTCGGATCGGCAAGAATGGCGTTTAAGATTTTTTCGGTATTTTTTTCTACGCCATCATCTATGCCATTTACTATGCCACCATCAGTGCCAGTTGGCATAGATACTTTGTCGGTGCGGACTCGTTTCCAATACGATAATAGGCAGTCTTTGTGCCGTCGCCCGTATAGTAATAAGGCGTATTTGTTCCGCCGGAAATCTGGACACGGAGTATATCCTTACCGTCGGCATTAAACGTCTCAAGCACGACATTTTTAATGGCAGGCTCGATTCTTGCTTTTATAAGTTCGCTGACTTGCTCTGAGGCTTTTTTTGCATTATCCAATCCAATGGCAACGCCGTTGTCTGACACTCCGAAGTATATACTACCACCTACGCCATTAGCAAATGCACTGACTGTCTTCAACCAACTGCGCGGCTTGCTCGCCTCAACCGTGATCTTGAATTCATATTCGGTTGCTTCTGCAATAAGAAGCTGGGTTAGTGTTTTCATAATTGATATCCCCCTACGACTTGAGCCTGTCAACTGGCAGTTTATTTGCTACTTTCGATTTCCATGTCCCTATTCTATCTTATGTTGCCCGTTTTGTCTGTCATGTTTTCTGGGATCATTATAATTACCGAACAATGGCAAAGGCAGACAGCTTGATCTGCTGTCTGCCTTACCTGATACCCACAGTTCAAAATATATCCCTGTGAGAAACTTCCTAACCGTTTCCCTCTTTTGAGCCTTCCAGTCCGGTCGCATCATGTGCCTGTAGGCAGGATGGTCGTGGGAAAAAATCCTGTGGTGGTTCTGGGAGAAGTGCGGGCACCCGGGGCAGTGGTAACGGCAGGGCCGGTGCGATAAGTGGTTTTGGAAGGTCCGCCGGGCACATTGCTGCATGCACCCAGGGCACTGACTATGATCAGGGCAAGAACAGCTGACAATGCCGCGATTCTGAATTTTCGCATTCTTTCACCTCTTTCTTCCTCATATCGGGTGATGTACGAAGGATCACCCGGGATGAAGACATCCGGAATTATTGTTTCCTGAAATGAACGGGATAATGCAAAGCTATTTTGTTCCAAGATCCGTGATACCGGTGCGATAACTCATTGGACTTATGCCAACTGTTTTCTTGAAAATTCTGGAAAAATAAGCAGCATCTTCATATCCGACCTGCATGGCAATATCCGAAACCGCTGTTTTGGTATTGAGCAGAAGATCCATGGCGGCCGAGATCCGCAGGCTGGCAAGAAAATCCGACGGAGTGATGCCGCAGGCCTTGCGAAACAGTTTGGCCAGGTAGTCCGGGGTGACCCCGCAGACTGCGGCCACCCGCTGCATGTTGATGCTGTTGGGGTATTCTCTTTGCATGAATTCAATGGCAGTCATCACTGTACTGGTGCTCATATAGCCGTATGCCAGAGGTTCTCCGCTGCGGGCGGACGGCACAGGTTCCCCGCTGCGGCCGGACGGTCCGGCCCGGTCTTCTCCGCCGGGTCGCCCGGGCTGGCAGGGGTCGTCTTCGGCTTGACATACCTCCGGTATGCCGCACGGGTCGTATGATTCGGCGCTGCAACCGGCAGGCAAAGGTCCGCCGGTGCCCCCGGAAGAGGAAGAAGCGGGTTCAGAGCTGCACTCCTCTGCGGCATCCTGCCCCGCGGTTGCTTCCTTTTGCTGCAGGTGACAGCGATACGCAAGCACCAGCAGTTCCAGAAACTCCGCCTTGACCTTGATCCCCCATGCAGGCTGATGCATCTGGGACTCATCTTTCATATTGCTAAGCAGCTGATAGATTTCCTGACGGCCGTCCATGCCGATATGGATCTTCCGGTAAAACATAGAAAGAAATTTCTCTGCAGGACAGGGCAGATATTCTTCAAAACCGGAAAGAACCGATGAGTTGAACAGGCAATTGTATATTTTTTGCGCATGCACATTGAAGTAGGCGTGGGTTTCCCCGGGTGGGATCAAAATGGCATCTCCCGGCAGCAGCACACTGATCCCGCAAGGAGTGTTGTGGATGGCATATCCCCGTTCCACAAACACAAATTCGTAAAAGTCATGGGAATGGGTCTGGATATTCTTCATGTGTACCGTACCCATGACAAAAACCGGAACACTGCCCGGCTGGAGATAGGAGGAACTGCTTAGGGTGTGCGGAGTTTTTTCAGCCATTGGACAAAAAACACCTCCAGCTGGAATTCTACCAGTGCACGGGACAAAAAACAAGCAGAAACAGAAGCGGTAGACACTTTACAATTTTTGTGAAATCCGGTAGACTTTGAGGTGAAAGGGGACATGCTTTCATGAGTTTTGAAATTTACGGAGCGATAATGTCTGCGCTCCTGGGGCTGGTCACCGGCAGTTTCCTGGCGGCTGCATCCTACCGGCTTCCCCGGAATATACCCGTCTCCACGGGCCGGTCCATGTGCACGGCCTGCGGCAAAACGTTGAAATGGTACGACCTGGTGCCATTTTTCAGCTTTCTGTTCCTGGGCGGACGCTGCCGGTACTGCAAAGCCCGGATCTCCTTCCGGTATCCGCTGATTGAGCTGGCCAACGGCCTTGCTTTTGCTTTGGTGTTCCTTGCGTTCGGTTATTCCCTGCATACTGTGGCCGCCATGGTGCTGGCCGGCAGCCTGGTTTTCCTGTCAACAGTGGATCTGGAACATATGATCATCCCGGATGAGGCGGTGCTGGCAATTTTGATGGCAGGCATTCTCCTGGCGGTGTTCTCGCCGGAGATCCCACTGCTCTCCCGGATCATCGGATTTTTTGCCGTGAGCCTGCCCATGTTCCTCATTGCCTGGCTCAAGCCTGATGGGTTGGGGGGAGGGGACATCAAGCTAATGGCCGCTGCAGGTTTTTTCCTGGGCTGGCAGTCCATCCTGCTGGCCCTGGTCATCGGTTCCGTCGCCGGCGCCATTTATGGAGTGTGGGTGCTGGCCCGGCGAAAAATGACCCGCAAAGACCCTATTCCCTTCGGACCGTTTCTGGCCGGGGGCATTTTCATAGCGATGCTTTACGGTGCCTGGCTGGTAGAGGGTTATCTCAGGCTTGTGCTTCAGGCTTCCGTCGTATAAAATAGTAAGGAATATCCGGGAGGTGTTCCCATGCCAGATATACTGATCCAGCATACCGCATCCGCCGCCACCATCCTGGTGTCCTTTTTGTTTTTTTTGACCTGGTTCATCCTCCAGGTATTGATGAAACCCAGCCGCAGAGCCGGAGCGCTGGAGAGGGTGAGCGAGTATTTGAGCTCACAGACGGACGCCCGGGGTCATTCCCTGCGCAAATCCGATTCTGCGGCCAAAGCAATGACGGAGGCCTTATCCCGATGCGGTGAGCCGGCCTGGGAGGAAGCCTGGATCAGCCTGATGGATGATTTTCAGTCTGTGGGCGGCAAGGGTTTGGTCCCGGACCCCCGGTTCTATATAAAACCCGGGAACGTGACCTTGACAGGCAACGACACCGGGATCATCATCTTTTTTGGAGTGATGGGATTTCTTGCCGAGCTGGCACTGGGGCTCATCGAAGTCAAGGCCTTCCAGGGATATGCTCCCAACATCATTGCCGCGCTTTCGTCCGCCGGATTCACTTTCCTGCTGATTACCCTCTACCGGGTGTTCCGGCACAGTGCAGCCGCCGCTGAACAGCGGGACATAGCCGCTTTGATCCGGATCATTCTCGAATACGTCCCGGTCGCCCAAGGCCTGGATAATGCAGCCCTTAAAACCATCAAAGACCATCAGCAGCAGGAAGATGTGCTCTTTGAGCGACTGACGGAATTCGCCGAGAAGAGCTTTGTGCCCATCCTGCAAAACCATTACCTCCAGTCCGCACAGCAGATCCTGGAACCTGTGATTCGGGAATTCCAGTCCGCGCTGAAGGACATGACCGCCATGGTGGTCGACCGGCAGGAGGATGGAATGAGGGCCATGGCAGGGGAATTTTCCAGGCAGCTGCAGCAGGAGTCTGATATCCATATCAATGCACTGTCCAAGAAGATCAGCACCCTGGAATACCGTATTGCTGAGCTTCGGGATGGTCTTAAGGAGGCCATTGAAGGCCTGACCCATGGACTTTCCACCTATACCGGCATCGCAGATGCCATCACAGGCGCCTCCCAGGCTGCCATGGAAGCCCAGCGGGAGTTTAACCATCGCATCGGAGACATGCGCAAGACTCTGGCCGATGCGCTTTACACCACAGAAACCATGCGGGGCATGGCGGATCAGTACATAACTGCAAGCAAAGTCATGGCGGAGAATGCTTCCGTCATCCAGGACCAGGCTGCGAAAATCATCACCGACTCACAGCTTAGGTCATCCGAGTTGGCCATTTCTCTTTCAAAGAAAATGGATACCACAGTGGAATCCATCGGCGTTAAAGTGGGAGATGGAGTCCTTACCCTTATGAACGGCTTCAAGGAGAATATGCATGCCTTTACAGCCGAGCAAGCCCGGGTAGAGGAAGCCGCCGGAAGATATTTGGAAACAGCCCGGACCCAGGCAGAAAATTATGCTGTGCAAATGAGCGAAAAGCTCCAGTCTGCCTATGAAAGCACGACCTATCGGGTTGGAGAGATCATGCAGGCAGCCACGACCCGCATTCAGTTGGATATGGCGGAGCTGGGCGAGAAGATCGTGAAGATCTCCGGGGACAGCATGCAGGCAGCACTTGAAGGTGCAAAAAATGCTGAGCAGCAGGCCCAGCGCAGCAGCCGGATCCTTGAGGAATACACCGCCCGCACCGACGGGCTGGTAAAGGGGATCCTCGACGGCCTGGCGGAACATGTGCAGCAGGTAGCAGACAGCAATGCCGCTTACGCAGCCAAAGTGGCGGAAAGCAATGCCGCCTTTGCCGGACAGGTGGCAGGCAAGTCGGATGAAATGGCGGCTGCCAGCCGGGAGATGATGCAGGAACTTACCGGCAAATCCGGAAAGATCGTGGAGGAGATCAGTGGTATTATCAAAGGGACCTTTGACAAACTGACACAGGATTTGACGGAAAACATGATCAAATCGCTGGGGGAAAGCGCTGAGATCATCAAGAGCCTCAGCGAGCAGAGCGAGAGTATGCACCGGCAGTATGACGTTCACCTGAACCGGATGGAAGGCCAGACTACCCGGTTTGCCGACGAGATGCAATTCAAGGTGGAGGGCATCCTGGCGCGGTTCTCCGAGATCTCCGCTGAGGCCATGAACCGGATGGAGAGCACTGTGAGCCATTCCTTCGAGACCTTCCACGAGGACATCTCCAATATTATGGAGAATCTGGACGAGCAGAGCCGCAGCATGAACCTGTACATGAAGGAGATCAACATAGAGATCACTGATTTGAACCACAGCCTCAAGCAGTCGGTGAAGGAATTCAACGAGCACATTCAGACGGGGATCACAGCCACTTTCAGCGAATTTGATTCAGGTATGGCGGAAGTGAGCCGGAGGCTGTCGGACACGGCGGATTCCATCCGGGAATCAGTGGAAATGCTGCCGGATTCCATTTCCAGACTGAACCGGCTGCAACCGTAAGGAGGAGAGCGCTTATGGAAGCCAGCTGCCTCTTCCAGCCTCAACTGTTTCGGGAATATTTGTCTGCCCTGCGTCGCACGTTCAAAACCCGGGAAGAGTATCCTTTTTCACAGGAAGAGACTCCCCGGCAGTTGCTGGAAGAATTGCAGGGCCTTTCCGACAGCCGGACGATTGAGAAACATGCCCTGCTGATGCCCGGCTCCCGGATTTCTTACATCTGGCAGGCGGTGGTGTTTTCAGACGGGTCCGATCCGGACGTACAGCAGCGCCTCAACCGGGTCATATCCCTGCGCATGACCCCCCGGCTGTTCGACATCGGCTGGTATACATTTCAGTACCATTATAAAAACGGCGCCCTGCAAAGCGCCCTGCAGTCTGCCTGTACCGCTTACAGCCGTATCGATCCCCTTGCGTTCCAAAAACACCTGTTGAGCCGTATTCCATTAAATGGGGAAGATGTGGCTGCCGCAGCCGCGTCCGGTGCAACCGCACCCAGCGCCTCAATCGCAGCTGGCGCCTCAGATGCAGCCGCGTCCGGTGCAACCGCACCCAGCGCCTCAATCGCAGCTGGCGCCTCAGATGCAGCCGCATCCGGCGCCTCAGACGCAGCTGGCGCCTCAGTCGCAGCTGGCGCCTCAGACGCAGCCGCGTCCGGCGCAACCGACCTGTTTCTGCCCCTGGTTACGGAAATGCAAAAAGACAGTGAGCTTAACCTCACTCAATATTCCCTGGAACATAGGATCCGGCAGGATTCTCCGTTTCAACAGGCTCTTTACGAGCATTTTTTTGCCGTTTGCAGTCCCCGGGCAGTCCGTTTAAACCAGGGAGAACTCATCCATATCCTGCCCGAAACCGGGGAAGCGGCTTTGACTGCCGTTTTGCAAAATTACATGACGCGTGCGGATTTCCTCGAATTTTCCGATGATCTGAATGAAGCCATCCTGCAACGGGCCGGCATGCCCGTGCCGGACGGGGACTGGTATGGCATCCCTGCGTCGGAGAGTGAAAAGCTTCGCAAATGGCATACCCTGTTTCACATCCGCCGGTTTTACGGCAATGCGGGCATCAAGTACCAGATCTACAGTTCTTTCTATGAAGACATGCTCAACGTGGAAGTATCGGAGGACGGGCGCGCTCTGTTCATCGACTTCGGAGGATTCGTGGTGGTGGATCCCAGAGAACAGCAAAACATCTCTTATCTTTATGAAAAAGCTCTGTTCAAATCTGAATTTGACATCTATAAAAATGGGGACAAGACCACAGATTCCTGGTTTGTCACCCGCAGACAGATCCCGGAAGCCCGGGATGTGATCATTGAGAACATCACGGACTCCATCCTGCGTCTGGTTTTCCACGAAATCGGAAAGCTGTACGTCAAAGATCTGTTGTCCGACATGATCCGTACGCAAAAAATCGAAATCCGCAAGAAGCGCCGGATGAAGAGCACTGCAACTGCATCTGCCGCCGCGGCTGCATCCGGTGCATCTGCTGCTGCTTCTACCTCTGCACCTGATTCTGCACCGGCCGTTGCAACTGCCTCTGCACCTGATTCTGCAGCCCCTTCAAAGAGACCGACCGCTTCAGCCGGCGAAAGGTCGGCCGGCGACAGGACGGCCGGCAGTTTGTCTCAATAAGCCAGGTACTGGCGCAGCATGGCGATATCGACCGCGCGGGATGTGCCTTCCTCCATAGTGATTGTGCCTTCCCGGATCAGCCGGGCCAAAGACATGTCCATGGAGATCATTCCCTGCCTTTGCCCCGTCTGGATAATATTATGCACCAAATGGGTCTTGCCTTCCCGGATATTGTTTTTCACTGCATCGTTGACCACCATGGTTTCTATGGCCACCACACGGCCGGAACCGTCCGCCTTGGGCAGCAGCTGCTGGGAAATGACGGCCTGCAGGGTGCTGGCCAGCTGGATACGGATCTGCTGCTGCTGGTGAGGTGGAAACACATCGATGACCCGGTTGATGGTTTCAACGGCACCGGTGGTATGCAGGGTGGAGAGCACCAAGTGTCCGGTCTCCGAGGCGGAGATGGCGATGCCGATGGTTTCCAGGTCCCGCATTTCTCCCACCAGGATCACGTCCGGGTCCTCCCGGAGTGCTGCGCGAAGGCCATTGGCGAAGGACTGGGTATCGTCCCCCACTTCCCGTTGGTTGATCATGCTCTTTTTATGCCTGAACAGATACTCGATGGGGTCCTCCAGCGTGAGAATATGACAGTTCCGGTTGGTGTTGATGTGATTCACCATAGCGGCTAAGGTAGTTGACTTTCCGCTTCCGGTTGGACCGGTGACCAGGATCAGTCCCCGGGGTCTCATGGCCAGCTGGGAAAAAAGTTCCCCCTGCAATCCCAGCATATCAAAATTCGGGATCTTGTCGTTGATGAGCCGGGCCGCTACAGACACACTTTTCCGTTGCCGGTATACGTTTACCCGGTACCGTCCGATCCCGGCAAGGGCATAGGAGAAATCCAGTTCTCCGCGATTTTCAAAAATTTCCCGCTGTTTGGGGCTCATAAGGTGGTAGGCGATCATCCGGGTATCCTCCGGGGTGAGCAGTTCATTCCCTGCGTGCTGCAATTCCCCGTGGATGCGCATGATGGGCGGCTGTGCCACGGTGATATGGATGTCGGAAGCCTTGAGTTCAAAGGCTTTGGAAAACAGTTCGTCAGCATTGTACATTTGTCAGCACCCCCTGTGTATTAATCGACGCTATAGGTGACCTTGACCAGTTCCTCCGTGGTGGTGACTCCGTCCAGGACCAATTTGGTGCAGTTGTCCCGCAGCGTTGTAGTGCCCAGACGGATGGCGATCTGCCGGATCTGATCAACTGTAGCGCGCCGGTCGATCAGTTCCCGGATCTCCCGGGTGACGACCAGCACTTCATGGATGGCGGTTCGTTTGCTGTAACCGGTATAATTGCACGCCGGGCAGCCGGCGCCCTTGTAAAGGGTCTGGGGCTCCCGCAGCTTGAGCATCATCATTTCCACGTGGTCAGGCCGGTATGCGGTCTTGCACCGGGTGCAGATCTTCCTTACCAGCCGTTGTGCGGTGACTCCTACCACGGAGGAGGAGACCAGGTAGGGCTCGATATCCATGTCCACCAGACGGGCGATGGAAGAAGCCGCGTCGTTGGTATGGATGGTGCTGAGCACCAGATGCCCGGTGATGGCGGCACGGATGGCAATCTGCGCGGTTTCTGCGTCCCGGATCTCACCGATCATGATGATGTCCGGGTCCTGGCGCAGGATGGAGCGAAGCCCTGACGCAAAAGACAGCCCGGCCTTGGTATTCACCTGCACCTGGCTGATTCCGTCCAGCCGGTATTCCACCGGATCCTCTACAGTGATGATATTGCTCGTGATTTTGTTCAGTTCCTTGAGTACAGCATACAAGGTCGTCGTTTTTCCGCTTCCGGTCNNACACCAGGATAATGCCATGCGGGCTTTTAATCACTTTTTCAAACAGAGTCATATTCTCCGGAGTGAATCCGATCTGCTGCTTGGTCAGGGAGGAATCCGCCCGGCCCAATAACCGAATCACGACTTTTTCTCCGTTCACCGTGGGCAGGATGGAAATACGAAGATCGATCTCCTTGTCGTCAATGACGGTTTCCACCCGCCCGTCCTGGGGGACCCGCTTCTCGGCGATATCCATCCGTCCCATGATCTTGATGCGGGTAATAAGCGCAGGATGTGCGGATTTTGAGGCTTTCATCACTTCTTGCAATTCACCGTCGATGCGGAACCGTACCCGCATGTCATTGTCCAGGGGTTCGATGTGGATGTCGCTGGCCCCGGTGATGGCCGCATGCTGGATAATGGAATTCACCAGCCTCACCACGGGCGCCGAATTGATTTCATCCCCGAACTGGTCGTCAATGCCCTGCAGCGCTGTGATATCATACTCCTTGCGCAGATCCTCGAAGGCCTTGGCGGCGGTCTCTTTGCCATACAGACGTTCGATGGCGTTTAGAATATCGCTGCGGACAGAGGTCACCGGTTTGATTTCCAGGCAGGCGGTCAGCTTGACATCATCCAGCGCGTAAAAATCAAGGGGATCCGCCATAGCGATCGTCAGAGTATCCCCCTCTTTTTTGATCGGGATCAGCGTGTATTTTTTAGCCAGGGTTTCAGGGATGTGGTGCTGGATGCCCTGTTCGATCTGGATCTCCGAAAGCTCAAGGTAGGGAATCCGAAACTGGTATTCCAGGGTTTTAAGAAGCTGCCGCTCGTTGATGAGCCCTTTGTTGATCAGGATCTCACCGAGCCGAAGCCCTTCCACCTTTTGCTGTCCGATGCAGGCATCCAGTTGTTCCTGGGTGATCATCCCCGCTTCGATGAGCAGTTCTCCGAGTTTTTTCGTACCGCTTTTTGCCATGGCCCCATCCCCTATACGCACTGCGTCTGCTATGAGTAATATTATAGGGATGTTCACATGGATTGTAAATAGAAGGAAAAGATTGGACGAAAACTTGGACGAATATGTGATTGCACTGCGAAAAGTCACTTTGTGACTATCCCATAGGGCAGCTCTGCGCTGTATGCATGGATTCGGCCTATCACCCGACGCTCTTCTTCTCCTGTCAACACCACAGGTTTATAGTCATTGATATAATCCACCGACGATATGCGGCATGGAACAATATTGCCGGTGCAGGACGGCTTTTCGCCGGAGGTAAAGCTGAACCTGGCCTGAAATATCATAGTGTCCTTGTCAGAGGGATTGATGTTGCCGCCAAAACAGAAATTGCCCAGGCTGTAAACGATATATCTGTCCTTGTATTTTTCGATTCCCTGGATCACATGGGGGTGGTGCCCCCACACCAAATCTGCCCCAGCATCGATGGCCACGTGCCCGAGTTCCACCTGCACCCCATCCGGATAATACTGAAGTTCCGAGCCCCAGTGGAATGACACGATCACCAGATCGG
>DOHE01000109.1 GCA_003535395.1 Clostridiales bacterium
TTTACATGCAGGGATCATGCAAAGCCGTTTTCATCAAGATCCCATGGTCCGGGCGTCAGATATCCTTTTGGAAGAAAGTTTGCCGGAAGGACCCGTGAGATTGTCCGGCAAGGGTTTCACTTCCATTTTTGGTGAAGCCGAATTTTTGCCGCAGGCGATGGAATACCGGGTCTATTCCGGTGCCGGGGCAGCCACTTCGATCCCTCCCAGATCTCAGATCCTCAGCAACAATCACTTTGCTTCACTAATCACAGGCGCCGGCAATGGGTTCATCAGCTGTGACGGCATCCTGATCAACCGATGGAGGCCGGATGTGCTCCACGACCAAAGCGGGCTGATATTTTATATCCGTGATAAAAATACAGGCAAATATTTCAGTGTCGGTTATCATCCGGTCCCATCGTCCCCCGAAACCTATCGCGTGGTCTTTTCTCCTTCCCGGGCTGAATTTTACCGGACTGACCAGGATCTTGAAACGATGATGGAAGTGGTGGTATCTCCCCAGGATGATCTTGAGATCCGCCGGATCACTTTCCGGAATCGCGGGGATATTTCCATGGAAATCGAGGTCACCAGTTACCTGGAACTCTCCATCGACACCTATACCGCTGATCTGGCCCATCCCGCTTTCAGCAGGCTCTTTATTGATTCCGAGTATGTTCCTGACAGAAACGCCCTGATTGCCTGGCGTCGTCCAAGAAACCGGGAAGATAAGCCAAAATACGTCATCCACCAGGTAAAGGCGGATGCACGGCTGTTAGCGCCCATAGAATACGAAACCGACCGATATCGGTTTGTAGGACGGGGCAACAATCTGGCTGGACCGGAGGCTTTGGCCGGCACGCTGCCCCTGTCCAGCACGGCCGGAAACAGCACCGATCCGGCACTCAGTATCCGGGTCCACCTTCAGGTGCCGCCTGGAAAAGCTGTCACCGCCTCCTATATCACCGGTTTCTGCAATTCCCGGGAAGAGGCCATGGCCTTGAGCTATGAATGCAGCAAAACCCATACGGTGAATGATATTTTCCAGCTTGCTGAATACAATACCGAACTGGAACTCAAGTATCTCGATATTACACCGCGTCAGGCCAATGCCATTCAGGACCTGGTGGGAGGATTGTATTATCCGGGCGGGTTTGACAAACAGGAGCGGCGGGATGCCGTCGCGAAAAACCGGAGGGGCCAAAGCGGCTTGTGGAGGTTCGGAATTTCCGGAGACAATCCGGTGATTCTGATGAAAATCACGGAAGCAGATCATCTCGGAGCCGTAAAAGACGCCTTTACCGCTTATGAATACCTTCGGCTCAACAGTGTGCCGGTTGACCTGGTCATCTTAAACAGCAGACAGGCCGGGTATTTTCAGGAACTGAGCGACCTGGTTCACGACCTGACTGTCAATATGCGGGTATTTGATTTTGGCCGGAAAGAACAGGGCATCTTCATCATACAAAGCAGCCATCTGGAACCCGGGGAGGAAGACCTGTTGACAATGGTGGCTTCGGTATGCTTAAAGCCGATCCCGCGACTGTTTTATCAGGTGCAGAAGGAGGAGGCTTCGGAGGTTGATCCGGTTCAGGCTGCTGTCCACAAAGACAGGTCCGTGGGTCCCGGTGCACTGGGCCCCGGTGCACCGGGTCCCGATGTACTGGATCCTCCGGCGCTTCCGCTTCAGGGTGAAATACTGGCGGGGATCGTGCCCGGTCGTTTTCAGCAGGATGGAAAAGAATTTGCCATCAGCCGGACCATCGGTCCTGGCAGCGTCAATGCCGGGAATACCCCGATGCCGTGGATCAACATCCTGGCAAACGACCCATTCGGCTGTACCGTTTCAGAGGCAGGGGCCGGTTACACCTGGTCCGGAAACAGCCGCGAACAGAAACTTACTGCCTGGTCCAATGATCCGGTGACAGATCCCCCTTCAGAGTATATTATCCTGACGGATCCGGTTACGGGGGCCGGTTCCTCCCCTGCTTCCCTTCCTTTAAAAACACCGGGAAATTACGAAACCGTCCATGGTTATGGTTATTCCACCTTCCGTCATGTCTCTGGCGAACTGGGAGCGGATATGCAAATGACTGTTTTTACAGCCGGAAATGATCCGGCAAAGATATATTTGCTTTCCGTCAGAGAAAATTCCGGAACCGCCCGTGATCTTCTGGCAACATTTTACGTGGAGTGGGTTTTGGGCGTCAACCGGTATGATACCCAAAGATACATTGTTACCGGATTTGAACCCAAAACCGGGATCCTTTCAGCAAGGAATTCCTATCATGAGCTGTTCCGGGATCAGCCCGCTTTTATCGCCTGCAGCGAACCTGTTTCCTCCCACACTGGAAACAGGACGGGCTTTTTCAAGGATAATGCGGTGAATCTCTCCTGCCCGGAGCTGGACGGGATTACCGGCGCCGGTCTGGATCCCTGCGGGGCGCTCCGCGCCCATATCCACCTTGATGCCGGAGAAGAAAAAAAACTGGTCTTCCTGCTGGGGCATGCAGTGACACCGGATAAGCATCAGGAACTCCTTTCCAGGTTCGGCACCCCGGAAGCGGCAGAAAACGAACTGAACCGGGTCAGGGCAGGATGGGAGAAGCTTCTGAACCAAATACAGGTAAGAACCCCGGATCACTCACTGGACTTGATAACCAACGGCTGGCTTCTATACCAGGTCATGGCATGCCGGATCCTGTCCCGTACAAGTTTTTATCACTGCGGGGGC
>DOHE01000203.1 GCA_003535395.1 Clostridiales bacterium
GGAAGAAATACAGGTGGGAATGAAAGCTGTGGTCCGATACAACAATGTGGAATATCCTGCGGAGGTATACCAGACCAGCCGGGAAGCCCCCCAGGGCACCCTCTCCTATGCGAGGCTCCGTGTGAACAACATGCCGGCTACTCTTAAATTGAACGGTCAGAAGGCTTCCTTTACCGTTGAGCTGTCCCGGAAAGAAGATGTATACAAGATTTACAGGAACCTTGTTAATACTTCCGGAGGCAGGAAAACCGTACAGGTTTTGAAAGATGACATCAAAACAGTGCGGGAAGTGGTAACCGGGTTTGAATCCAGCAGCGAAGTGGAGATCATCAGCGGATTGGAACCTGGGGAACTTGTAATCGTGCCCTGACGGGCATTCGGGCATTATCCACCTGCGGAAGGGGCGTTCATTTTGTTACTTTTGGTATTGCGCAAAATGCTAAGGAATAAATGGCTGGTGCTGTGTCTGCTGATCGGCTCCATCCTGGCCGTAGCCATGGTGAGCACGGTTCCCATGTACAGCGATGCCGTCTTCATCAAGATGCTGAACAAGGACCTGGAAGGTTATCAGGAGAAGTCCGGCCAGTACCCCGGGAAAATGCACTACCGAGTCGACCTGGCGACTGCATTCAAGGAAGCGGACCGGGTAGCGGCTTATAACAAGATTTTTTCAAAGGAGATCCCAAAGAAAGCAGATGCATTCGGCATTCCCTGGCTTACCGTCATGCACAAGCTGGACACCCTGGGCGGGAATATGATCCCCACCACCCATCCGGACAAGTACGAGAAGAGAAGGTACATAAAAATCGAAGGCATCCGGGATATCAGTGACCACATCGAATTTGTGGACGGGCGCATGAGTTCGGATCATATCGAAGAGAATGTCATCGAAGTCATCATCTCTGTCAATGCCATGGAGAAAACAGACCTGCTGCTCAATGAAATTTATGAGTACAAAGAAACACGGCTGCAGAATTCCTACAAATCCAGCGGTGTGGACATGCCCCGGTTCAAGGTGGTGGGCGTGTTCCGGATGAAAGATGACAAGGATCCTTTCTGGCTCAAAGGTTTTGAAAATTTTAATTCCAGCATGATCGTGGATTTTGATCTGTTCCAAAGCTATTATCTGGACGGGAAGCTTAAGCTGCTGTCTTCTGCCGAATGGATCTATTCGATCGATTATCGCAGGATCCGGCTTAATGACATACCGGGGATTATGAAAACATTTGACGAGCAGCAGCAATGGATCTATAACAATTATCGGATGTCCACCACTTTGAACATGCCGGTGGTCAAGGGTGTGCTCGCAGATTACGGCGACAGGGTCAAGACTCTGAATACGACTTTGCTGATCCTGCTGGTTCCGGTGCTGATCATGCTGACTTTCTATATCTTCATGGTTTCCCAGCTGATTATCGAGCATGAAAAAAATGAGATCGCCGTGCTGAAAAGCCGGGGCGCCAGCAAAATACAGATATTTATGCTGTATCTTATCGAAAGTGCGTTCCTGGGCGGCATCGGACTCATTTTGGGCCCGCCCCTCGGGCTGTTCCTTTGTAAAATCATCGGGTCTGCAAACGGCTTTCTTGAATTCGTGCAGCGCACGGCCCTGCCGGCATCCTTAAGCTCCCTGGTTTACCTGTATTCTCTCGGCGCTGTGGCGCTGTTCATGGTCAGCATGCTGATCCCGGCCTATCTGTCCTCCCGGACCTCCATCGTGGAGTACAAGCGGAACAAGGCCAGGGCGGGATCCAAATCCAGCCCGTGGAAGCGGCTGATGCTGGATGGGGTGTTTTTGGTATTATCCGGATATGGGTATTACAAGTATAAATTCCAAAAATCCATGCTGGGCATGCCGGGGGTGGATGCTTCAGATCTGGGCGTGGACCCTATGCTTTTCCTGGTGTGCACCTTTTTTATCCTGGGTGTGGGGCTTCTGTTTCTTAGGGTCTACCCCTACATCGTCCGTTTCATTTTTTGGCTGGGGCGAAAAATCTGGCCTCCTTCCCTGTATGCTTCCTTCATCCAGGTAGGCCGGTCGGGGGGGAAGGAGCAGTTCATCATGCTGTTCCTCATCTTTACACTTTCCATCGGCATTTTCAATGCCAATACCGCCCGAACCGTCAATGGCAACCTGGAAGACAAGATCGCATACATGAACGGCCCGGATATCGTGGCTTCCGGTCAGTGGATGGCCCTGAACGAAAACGGGACCCCGGTGGAGATCGGCGGCAATCCCCTGGCGGGCACGGCGACCTATGTAAGCAACCAGGCCAAAGCGCTATACCGTTATTATGAACCCCCCTTCACCCCCTACACTACGGTTGCGGGAATCGAACTTCTTACCCGGGTGATGCGCAACAGCATGATCGAGGCCCGTATGGGTTCAGGCGCCTGGAAATCCAATGTGTATGTGATGGGAATCGAACCGGAAACTTTTGGGCAGATGATCCGGTACCGGGAGGATGTCAGCGTGAACTGGAAGGAATCTCTGGCCAGGCTGGCGGAAACGCCCAATGGGGTTCTGGTTTCTCGCACATTTCTAAATGACCAGACTCAGCTGAAAGAAGGGGACAAGGTTTACTACAAGCTGCCGGGACAGACGGATGCCATCGACGGGATCATCGTCGGAATCCTGGATTACTGGCCCACCTTCAATCCCAACAATGTGAAGCTGGAGACCCGGACCGTAGCCGGAAAGCAGACTACCGTCACCACGCCGCCTTATCTGATCGTAAGCAATCTGGAATACATATACGAAAAGGTGAATGTCCAGCCCTATGAAATCTGGATGAAGCGGGACGGGATCACCGATACCAAAACCATTTACGATGATGTGGTGGCAAAGAAAGTATACGCCATCCAGTGGGATGATACAAAACCCATGTTTATCAAAAACCGGAATGATCCCCTGCTCAAGGGGACCAATGGAACGCTGACGCTGGGATTCCTGGTGACCCTGATCATCAGCCTCATTGGATTCATTATCTACTGGGTGCTTTCCATACAGGCCCGAATGCTGCAATTCGGCATCCTGCGGGCGATGGGTCTTAACATGAAGCGTTTGTTTGGCATGCTCATCAGCGAACAGATCCTGATCTCCGGGGTGGCCCTGCTTACAGGGATCTTGGCGGGAAGCGCCACCAGCAGCCTGTTTGTACCGTTGCTGCAGGTGATTTACAGTTCGGCGGAGCAGATCCTGCCATTCCTGGTGATGACCTCCCGGATTGACACCATCAGGGTCTACGTATTTGCCGGCGTGGTACTGACGGCGGGACTTGGCATGCTGTCCTGGATCGTTTCCAGGATCAATGTGGGCCAGGCGCTGAAACTCGGGGAGGATTGAACATGGATAATATTCTAAGTACCCAGGACCTTTCCAGGGACTTCATATCCGGTCGGGATACAGTGCATGCCTTAAAAAACATCAATGTCCGGTTTCGTCCCCAAAAGCTGACCATCCTGCGGGGCCGGTCCGGGTCCGGCAAGACCACCCTGATCAATCTGCTGGGAGCACTGGATATCCCTACATCCGGAAAGGTGTTTCTGGAAGGCGATGAACTGTCCGGAGCTCCCCAGAATCAAAGGGATGCGATCCGATGCAAAAAGATGGGATTTGTATTTCAGTCCGTTGCGCTGATTTCCCTGATGTCCGCATATGAAAATGTGGAGTTTGGGCTTCGCATCGCGGATTATGATCCGAAAAACCGGAAGGACCGGGCGGAAGAAGTTCTTGGATTGGTGGGGCTGACCAAACGGATGCACCATCGACCGGGAGAACTGTCCGGCGGAGAACAGCAGCGGGTAGCCATCGCCCGGGCTATGGCCCACCGCCCCCAAATCGTATTTGCGGATGAACCTACTGCCGAACTGGATTCCCATACCGGCCTTCAGGTGGTGTGGCTGTTCAAAAAGCTGATCGAAAAGGAAGGGCTGACCATAATCATGACCACACATGATCCCAGCATGATGGAAGTTGCCGATCATGTATACACACTGGAGGACGGTGAGATCATCGATGAGCGCTGAAGCGGCAGCCGCCGGGGCTGCCCGGGACAAGATGATTGAGTGCGAGAATCTTGTAAAGATATACAAGACCAATGAAATCGAAGTAGTGGCGCTGCAGGGCCTGGACCTGCTGGTGGAGGCCGGGGAGATTATGGCCATCATCGGCAACAGCGGCAGCGGCAAGTCCACTCTG
>DOHE01000107.1 GCA_003535395.1 Clostridiales bacterium
AGCGATAAAATCCTGCACCTTAGCCCGGTTTTTGTCCATTCTTACCGGATTCTGAACATCCTGCAGGGATTTCTTCAATCGCATCAGGGCAACCTGCAGATAAAATAACTCTTCAAAAGCCAGTCGTCTTCTGCTGGTTTCCAGGTCCTCAGGACCGGCAGGAAAATGGATATTGGCAAAGGCAAAATTAATTTCACAAAGGCAGGCAGCTGTGCGGATGGATTCCGGAATGGTTTCCGGTATGCTGCCGGCGGTATCCTGCAGCGCCCGTTCCACTGCGTTGCGGATAATATTCTGGGTAAGGTTTTTTGTTGCAGGATAGATGGGCAAAATGCGGCCAGTCTTGCTCCCGGCTTGATCTGCCGGTTCGAATACCGGGTTTGTCATCTCCAGAACGCCTCTTTGCCGGGTGATTTTACCAAAAAAANNTTCCTTCCCTTTTATTATCTGATCTCGGATATGCTTCTGATTAAACCAGGTGACGCGGACCTGCTCCCGGCCGTCAGTGAGCACGGCCTTAAGCAGTGTCAGGCCCTTGCGCACGATCTTCTCCGAAGGACTATTCACAGGCCAGGCGCGGAAGGCACAGGTTTCATTGTCTGTAAGATCCTGAATGGATTTTATCGAACTTCTGTCCTCATACCCCCTTGGATAATACATCAGCAAATCTCCCCGGGTATGCACGCCCAGCTGCTGAAAGCACTGGGATCGACGTTCTCCGATCCCTTTGACTTTTGAAAGGGGCTGGCATATCAGCTGCTGCAAGGATCTGCCTGCCGGGGAAATGGAACATGCGGTTCTGTTGGCCATTTTACACCTGCCGTTCATCCTGGATCATTCAATGATACAATGATACAACAAGGCTATTGTTTTTTCAAACGGGCTGTGTTACAATATCACGCGTCTAGCCAAGATGACCATTGGAGGTGACAGAAATGGCAAAATGTTTTGTTTGCAGCAAGGCAACTGTTTTTGGAAACAATGTGAGTCATTCCATGAGAGCAACCAGCAGAACATGGAAGGCAAACATACGCAAGGTCCGGATCGTGGACCATGGCGTTCCCAAAACAGTTTCTGTCTGCACCCGGTGTTTAAGATCCAACAAGGTGACCCGGGCAGTCTGACCGAAAGGCCGGATGCGCTGTTCGGATGCTCTTTTTCTTTTCATACTGGCTGCGAAACGCAAGGTGCCGTCATGGCCGGGATTCCCGGCAGGACAGCACCTTTTGTATTGCGGGGGTTTCCTTTGACAAAGGAAATCAGGTCATTCTGAAGATCTTTCGCAGCAAACCACCCAGAAAACCCGGCAATTTCATGACTAATATCTTCATTACCCCACTCCTCCGCTATGGATGTGAATCATCGATAATAATATATTCTCAAGGCTATGATTTGGTGAATCAAAAAAATTTTTAATTCGACAATAAGTGTGATTCATTGCAGCCAGGCAATGTTAAAATATGGAACATAATCCATAAAATGAAAGACGGGTTGCGATGACAGGGATTGCAGGAAATCGATATATTCTGGACGAAAAGATCGGCAGCGGAGGCAGCGGTGAAATCTACCGGGTACAGGACCGGGTGCTGGGCGTGGCCAGAGCTGCCAAGAAAACCGACGCCGGAAACGGGGGAGGGGAAGAAGGTTTTTTATTGAGCCGGCTTTCGCATCCCGGACTGCCCCGGGTTTATGACATCGTACGAGACGAAGAATGGACCTGGACCATTTATGAACTGCTGGAGGGCAGAAATCTGTTGGATCTTCTTAAGTCCAGAGGAAGATTGGAGCCGCAGGAGATCCTGCGCATCGGGATCGGACTTGCTGATGTACTGGGATACATCCACCGCAGCGGAATCATTCACGGCGATGTAAAACCTTCCAATATTATCGTGGATGACAGGGAGGAAGTGAAGCTTGTCGATTTCGGGGCGGCCGCCTCTGTAAAGCCGGCTGATGGTGACAGGACCCGTGTGATGGGAACCCCCGGGTATGCGTCTCCGGAACAGCAGACAGCAGGAGTTTTGTCTATAAGAGGGGATATCTATTCATTTGGGATCACCCTGATCCATCTTCTGACTGGGGAAAAGCCGGAAAGACCGGACCTTGGTCCGGAGACAGAAGCACCTGCTGCATTCCGGAAAATCATTCGAAGGTGTATTGCTGCATCTCCCCATGACCGGTTTGAAGATATGAAAGAAGTACGGCAGCTCTTGATTGCCTTGATGCCAAAACATAAACCGGTGGGGCCGGCTTCGTGGCCGGAGACCAATAAATATCGGCCGGTGCTGCTTAAAAAAATGATGATCAGCATTCCCGGGCATGCGGAGTTTGCATGTGAACTGGCTTACTGCGCTGCAAGGATCCTACCCTGCAAAGTGCTTCTGGCAGACATGGACTGGCTTTGTCAGAAAGTTTGGATCGCAACCGGTGCCTTGCCTTACCGGTTGGAGGATGGCAAGTGTGCGCTGGCGTGGACAAGGATTTTATACCCCGAACCAGGAGATATTGAGGCAGATCCCCCTCAGGAAATCCACGAATTGTGCCGGCCATCCGAACTTGCAGACAACCTGACGATTCTGGAGATCCCGGTAACGGAAAGACGGAGCGGACTGTTCCAGACCTCTGGGTTGTGCAGATTGATGCAGCGGTGTCAAAAAGCTTTTGACCTGGTGATCATTTCCCTGCCAGGATATCCTGCCGGCAGTTTGATGGCCGGAGCCCTTTTGTCTGCAGATTTCATCCTGGCAGCATTTGGTTCCCGCCCGGAAGATTTATGGGAAGCCATCCAGTTCATTCGTTATTGCAGCCGGGAATCCGGCATCGGGAAGGAACGCTGGTCGCTGGTATCTTTGGGCGGGACTGCCAGGGAATGGATGCAGGATATATTGCGTATTTCCGGGCTGGGACTACCCATATATGATATTCCCTCCAGTAAATCAAGGGATCTGGCCCGGGGAAAAGGTATTTTCTATCCAAAAAATAAATTTCAGGAGATCCGGGGTGNNCTCTGCTTAAAAAAATTGGGGTACTAAACGGGGGATAGGAGATGAGCGAATTGATGATGACCGTTTGGGGGAATGCATTGTTCGGATGTGAACTGGCTGTGATTCTGGCAAGAAGACCGGACATGACAGTGATGTTGTTTGATGCAGATCTGCTGGCCCCTGCTGCGGATATATTTTTAGGTGTATCCAAATCATCCGGAGGGATCGAGTCTCTGTTCGCCTGCACCGACCGGCGCCGAATCCGCGTTGGAGATGTTTGGGATGCAAGCTGTCAGGTGCAGAAAGGATTCCATGTCCTGAAGGGGAACACCAGTATCGAAAACTATGAATATTATA
>DOHE01000115.1 GCA_003535395.1 Clostridiales bacterium
GCACGATCGCCCGATCCTTAAGACTCAACGAGGATCTGGCCGAGGCGACAGCTCTGGGTCATGACCTGGGTCATACTCCCTTTGGGCATGCGGGTGAACATGTTTTAAACGGGCTATGTCCATGGGGATTCAAACACAATGAACACGGGATCCGAGTGGTTGACCAGCTGGAAGGAGATCCGGATTGGGGTCTTAACCTGACGCAGGAAGTAAAGGACGGGATATTGAACCATGTATGGGCTGGAAAAGCCCGTACACTCGAAGGAAGGATCGTCCGTATTGCCGATCGGACGGCCTATATCAATCATGACATCGAAGATGCGATCCGCGGACGTATCCTTTCCCCGGAGCAATTACCGAAGACTGCAGTAAAAGTATTGGGAATCACTTCCAGAGAGCGCATCAATACCATGATCACAGATATCATTGCCGCCAGCCGGGATCGGGAAGATATTCTTATGAGCAGTGAGATCGCGGGTGCAACCGATGAACTGCACCGTTTTATGTTCGAAAATGTCTATATCGATTCTTCTGCCAAAACAGAAGAGAATAAGGCCAAGAAAATCGTCGGGGAACTTTACAGGCATTTTTTAGAAAATCCGGCGGATTTACCGGAATACAACCGAACCTTGCTGGATAAATTGGATACAGACAGGGTGATCTGTGATTACATCGCGGGGATGACGGACCGTTTTGCGATCAAGGAGTTTGAACGTTTATATATCCCCCTGAACTGGGGATATTGAAGCAGACAGGCATCTTGTCTTATGAAAACGGCATTTGGAACGGATCGGGAGCGGAAGGATGGCAGGAAAGGCAGCCAGGATCATTGCATTCATTTTGATTTGCGTCTTAATTACCGGATTCCGTGCGAGTAAGGATGAATACAACGCTGCACATACAGATCCCGGGGAGCATATAGAAAAAACCGCACTTGTTTCTGATTCGAAAGGTGCGGATCCGATTCCTGCGTCTCCGGGCAGTTTACAGAAAGTGATAACGACGGAGATCGATATGGGGAATTATTCTGACTTGGACAGTGGAAAAAGGAACTGGGGGGTCGTACTGAACCAGGTTGAAAAGCAACCGGAGATCCCCGAAGAGATCCGCAGATTGCTTGGCAGGTACAACGCCTGGTATGCAGCAAATCCCGATGTACCTGTGTTATATCTCATCTTCAGTGCTTCTTATGACAATGAAAACATGTCCCGCATCCTTGACGCTCTGAAGTTGCGGAATGTCAAAGCGGTTTTTTACCTGGTGGGCGACTTTGTGCGGGCATATCCGGAACTGGTGGCAAGGATCATACAAGACGGTCACGCCATTGGGAATCATTCATCCAGTCACAGGTGCCTTCCGCTGGTCAGTGATGAACTTCTGTTCCGGGAAGTGGTGGAATACCATGATTATGTCAAAACCCGATTTAACTACGAGATGCGCTATTTTATGCCGCCTTCAGGAGAATACAGTGAAAAGGTGCTGGCCTTGGCTGCAGAAATGGGGTACATCACCCAGTTCTGGAGTTTTGCCTACAAGGATTTCGATCCGTCAGTCAGAAGGGGTGCGGATTATGCTTTCAGCAAAGTGATCCAGCATCTGCACAACGGGTCGTTTCTTTTTCTGCATACGGTTTCCTTTGATAATGCCGATGCTATTGGCCGAACCCTGGATTTCTGCCTGCAAAGAGGATACACGTTCGACTTGTTTTTACCGCCTTCCCGCTGACAAACCCCTGGGTTGCGCATACTTTTCTCAAACAAAAAGGACTGCCGCAGTTATCTTTCAACTGATTTGTAAGCCATGTCTCGTACAGCATCGCATAGCTAAGGTTATCCTTGATAATGTGAATGTCAAGCTCAATATATCAGGTGTTGTATTTGGTACGAAAACTAAATAAATAAGATGCTTTTTGTTGTGTTGTTCGGATAAATAAATTCGAAAAGCCAATGTCTATGGGATCGGTTTGGCCCGATATTGTGATGGAGAGACACCAGTCAGTTTTCTGAATTGACGACAAAAGAAAGAGGGTGTCTTATAGCCTGTCAGATAGGCAATTTCTTCTACAGTCAGATTGGAAAGTCGAAGATGATTTTTTGCGGCTTCGATTCTTGCATGGATAATAAAATCGTTGGGAGTGATCCCTTTATACCTGCGGAAAATCCGGATAAAGTGATCCTTAGAACATAAGAAGCCGTTCGCCAGGTCCTGGATATACCAATCCTTTTCCGGGTTGCGTAAAATATCTTTACAGATATCAATGACCTCTGCATAACGGGAAGAGTCCCCTGAAGAAAGCATCAGGTGATCATCTATGCGCTGCAGTTCCTGCAAATATGCAGATAACCATAAGTTCGCCTCCCTGCCTTTTTCAGCTGACCTGGAACCCTGTGCCCAGAAGAAGAGAAAAGATTGATTCATTCGCTCAAGCAAGTTATCGACAAAGCTAATATTTTCGATATAACGATGAAATGCAGGGAGGTCAGCCTCATCAGGATAAAAAATGTGGTTCTGATCGTCCAGATAATGATAATGAGCAAATATAATGATTAGGGGTTTGGACTGGTTATGCTGCGCTATGTACTGGATATTTGGTCTTAAAATAAAAGTATCCCCGGTTTTCACTGAATAACAACCGCTGGGCGTATCCAGTGTGCCTTCTCCGCCCATCACAGCCCATACATCAAAATCACTGCATTTAATGCTGGAAGACCATCCGGGTTTTTGCGGGCAATATATCTTCCCTGTACTGTTGACATTGACTTTCAGCTTTTGAATGTCCATGTCGATATAGTATCAGAATCCGTCGATGTAGTCAATCAAAATCCGGACAGCTGGCACCTATAATATATTCAGAAAGTAAAATTTTTATGGGGGTGTTCTTATGATGGATCGAAAGAGCCGGCTGTTTGCCGGGACAATTCTGTTGCTGGCGCTGATCATCCTGGTACCCGGATGCCGAAAGAGTGGAAACAGTACTGCTACAGCCACTAAATCATCTGCAAAGGCACAGGCAACTATGACGACTGCCAAAACTGCCGCAGTTACAGCAAAAACCTCAAGCGCAGTTTCAACTGCAGCAGCCGCAGGGAACACAGAAACGCAGCAGCCGGGAGATTCAGAAGAACAGCAGGGAACGGAGGAACAGCAGGACTCAGATAGCGGGACCATTGATTCCGGCCCCTTCATCGGATTGAAATTTAACCCCGAGGGGATGGATCTGGGCGGGAGAACCATGCAGTTTGGAGTTAGAGGTCTTCCTAAAGCAAAAGAGACCAGCCCAGCAGCAGCAGCATTCCTTAAAAGAGTTGAGAATACAGAAAAACTGTTCAATGTAAAAATTGAATTTGTCCCAAATCCGCAGCTTGGAGCAAGTGCTTATAATATGGAATTTATCAACCGCTCTATGGCCGGCATCAAATTTGCAGATCTGATACATAATATAAGCTCATCATCAATACCAAACTATGCTATCAACAAATTTATCATTCCTTCCGATGATTATATCGACTTTTCTCATCCATTCTGGAAGCAGACAGCACCTCTAGTCGAGTTTACGGACGGTAAACACTACAGTATGGCGACACACGGAGTATATGGCATCGTTCCCAACAGCACGGTTTACAATACGGACATCCTCAGCCGGGAAGGGATCGAAGATATTCTTGAACTTTATAAAAAAGGACAGTGGAACTGGAATACGCTCCTGGATATCTCCATTAAATGCACCCGGGACTTCAACGGGGA
>DOHE01000276.1 GCA_003535395.1 Clostridiales bacterium
GAGCCGTCACACCAGTGGATACGGTCAGGCCGGCACATGTCTGCCACTTCTTTTACCCAAGCATGCAATTTGTTCATTCAGTAGTTCCTCCAAATCTTAAAAATAATTTTTTCAATTCTAACACAGGGAAGAATGGATTACAATGCCATCCCTGGCTGATTTCAGGAGTTTGAACCGCATGGACGAATTCTGCCCGCTTGCCCGCTGTAACCGCTTCGTCATTTGCCTTCGCCATTTTTTACCTTCTTTCGACGGGCATCGGAATATTTTTACAAAATACGTCTTGATAATACAAAGGCACATGCGATATAATTGCGGTAATGTATCGTGCCGGCCGTGTATCTGTAAAATCGAAACATAATGAACAAAAGAGAAGGGATGCGAACATGGAACAAGTTCTTGGCGACCGGGACCGCACTCTGCGGATGGAAGATGGGCTGGAAAAATACATAAACAAAGTCAGCGGAGTATTATCCTCCAAGATCGTTAAAGACGAAAACGGACGTATTATCGAAGTTCACGTACTGTCTGATTATTCCAGGTCTCCCAAGCAGATCGTACGGGATATACAATCCTGTGTGGCGGCCGTGTTTGGGTTTCAATTGGAATACCGCACCATCAGTGTTGCCCAGATCGATTCCGGACTAAAATCAAAAAACAGCAGATTGCAACTGAAAAACATGCAGATCCAAAGTGAGGGAAGCCGATTGATGGTGAAGACCCAGCTGGGATTGGGCGACGGCATGTATGAGGGAACCGCTTCAGGCATGAGTGGTCCCCGGGCCCGGTATGTGGTTGCGGCATCCGCGTGCGTCAGTGCGGTTCACGCATATTTGGGTTCCGACATGATTTTCATTGTATCGGATGTACAGAAATTGAGTATTGCCGGGGCGGATTCCTTCTGCGTCGCCCTGAATTACTGCTTTGACGGAAACCAGGGCATGCTGGTGGGAGCCTCCGTGCAAAAAGAGGATGAGTATCGCAGCGTAGTCAAGGCGACATTGGATGCTGTCAACCGTATCCTGGAAAGGATTTCTGCCGGCGGCAGGGATATCAGTTCCTCTGCGGCAGCACAGTCGATGGGAACACAGGATGTTTGAGATTTGAAAATTTTATAGACGATGACCATAGTGCAAACCGGACGGAGCGGAGCGGAAAACAGCCCACCCTTTTAGCGGATGGGTGGAGCCTTTGAGCAAAGGGGGCTGTTTTCACATGACACGCAGGATTTTAGCTGCTATCAGCGGCATTGTTGCCTTGATACTGACGGCTGGAGCCAATTTCAGAATTTGGGGCCCGTAATTGTCCGTAGAAGGTCATAATGTCCGGTTTGCACTTGTCATATATGTTGTTGCCAAATTGCATAATACCCATTGTACAGCAGGGTTCGTAGCCCGGATGCAGAGTTCGTACCCTGTATGCAGAGTTCATTTTCAGGATGGGGAGGCATATGCCGGAAATTGCAGTAAAAGACAATGCAAGAACAAAACTGGCGTTGAGCTACCAATGGATGGTTATACTGGCCGGAGCCGCCATCCTGGGGATATCTACATATTATCAAGGGATCCCTGACCTGACGGGCGCTTTGTCTCTGGCGGTCCTGGCCACCATCGCCGAGTCCCAGGCAGTCCCGGTAGGCGGTAAAATGGCTATTTCCGTGGGATTTGCCCTGGATTTCTGTGCCCTGCTGATTTACGGTCCGGTCACCGCAATGTGGGTGGTTTTTCTATCCCTGCTTTTCAGCATCAACAATGTGAAAGGACAGGGTTACAAGCACCTGTTCAACATCCCTCTTCACTTCACTCTGTTTAATTGCATGAACCTGGCTATATCCATCTTTGCCGCCGGGAAGCTGTATGAACTGCTGGGTGGAAAATACATCTATTCAGCCGGCCTGGATTCCATGGTCACCATGGCGGAAACGCTTAAGTTTCTGTCTCCCATGCTGCCTTTCCTGATCCTGACCATCATGACCCACATCATCATCAATACCAGCGTCATCACCTTTTACCTGGCTATTCAGAGCGGGGTCAAGGCATTTTCCCAGTGGATGTACAATTTTCGGTGGGCAGTGATCAACCTGATCATCATCGGGATCATCGGTGTGACCATCACACTGGTATACCGGCAGTTTAAAAGCCTTGGGCTGCTGATCTTCATGGCCCCCCTGCTGCTGGCCCGGTATACCTTCGTTCAATATATCAAGATGCGGGAGGTCTATTTAAATACCATCAAGACCCTCACGGCAGCCATTGAAGCCAAGGACAAGTATACCATGGGTCATTCTCAGCGGGTCGAGGATTACTCCCGGCGCATCGCTTTCGAACTTAAACTCACACCGGACAGGATGGAGATGCTGCGCTATGCCGCGCTTCTGCACGACATCGGCAAGATCGGGGTGGCTGAGGCGATCCTCAATAAGCCGGACCGTCTGTCCGATGACGAGTTTGAAACCATCCGCCAGCATCCCATGATCGGATCTCGGATCCTGGAGGATGTCGATTTTCTGAAAAATGCTGTAAAAATCATTCTGTCCCATCACGAGCGTTATGACGGGAAGGGATATCCGATGGCTATCTGCGAGGACAATATCCCCATCGAAGCTCAGATCATGAGTGTTGCCGACACCTACGATGCCATGACCTCCGACCGTCCATACAGGAAAGCCAAATCCCATGAAGAAGCGCTGAAGGAAATCCAGGCGATGAGCGGGACACAGTTCTCGCCGAAAGTGGTGGATGCTTTTCAGAAAGCATTATCCAAAGGGGGGTTCCTGCCGTGATGCTGGAAAGTACCCTGCTGGGACTGGGAATCGGGATGCTTCGCGGCGGGCGCGCGAAGGCGCTGCTTTATATCCGATTTTGCCATGCCTGGCTGCTGCTGCTTGCTTTTCTGATAGAGCGGCTGCTGTCCTCTTACGGTGACTGGATCAGCCGGCAATGGCCGTATGCCCTCTCTGTTGCCGTTATCGCCCAGTACAGCATCCTGATGATTTTTATTGTCTTAAATGCCCGGTACAGATCCATGTGGCTCATCGGTGCAGGAGGGCTGCTCAATGCGGCTGTCATGCTGGCCAACGGAGGAAGAATGCCCGTAAATGAAGCGCTGGTAAGAATCGCACCCCAAAGCATCACCACTCTTGATCTGATGGCCGGGGAGGCAGGAAACTATGTTCTGGCAGATGCAGCTACCCGCCTCCGTTTTTTGGGAGATATGATCCCTATCTGGAATTTTACCCGATCCTTTGCCAGCATCGGAGATCTGTTCATCGCTCTGGGCATGTTCCTGTTTGTTTATGGCGCTGTTTATGGCGGGCGACCGGCGTATCTCCCGGACAGCAACGGCAGGATCCTTTATATAAAGGGACAATGGCCAGCAAACGGGGGATCCGGCCGGACCGAAGGGCTCGATCGGCCGGACCGAAGCGCATCTTGTACTATGATTTGATGTGTGATATAATCCACGGGTAAGAGAATATATTTGTTGCATGGGATTGCCCGGAGCCGCTTTTCCGGGCAATAAAAGCATTCAAAGATGACAGAATGTTGAGAGGTGGCACGAAATGACGGACTTTGAGTTAAAACACA
>DOHE01000173.1 GCA_003535395.1 Clostridiales bacterium
TGTCAATAGTTTCCAGGTCCGGTTTGCCGTCCGGGCCTATGGGAGACTGATCCTTGTTCAGGAAGTAAGTGTCCAGGGAAATGACGAGGGGACAGAGACCCATGACACGAAGATGAATGGAAAGACGCTTGGCAAATGTAGTTTTTCCGGAGGATGAGGGACCTGAGATGAGCAAAAGTTTCTTGCTGTGGCCGAAAGAAGCCAGTATATCTGCGATCCGGGCAATATTTCGTTCGTGCATGCATTCACAGAGAAGAACAAGGTCTTCCCAGCCGCCATTTTCCACGAGGCGGGAGAGGGAGGCAGCGGTAGGAGTGCCGATGGCATCAAACCATTTGGCATTCCTGTCTTTCAGTTCCAGCAGTTTTGAACTCATAGCATTATTCTCCGGAAGATACCCGGCTTCGCCGCAGGGATTTGTAACGCGACGGCTGACCGGCCTTTTGTGTGACAAGTTCTGCATATCTCTGGTAAACTTTTCCTATGATACGGTCCCAGGGAACATACAGAGTTTTTGCCGCTTCCACACCGGCTTCCCGAAGTTTTCCCGGATGGTCCAGCAGCTGCTGCAAGGCTCTGGCGATGGATTCCGGAGTGTTCTCACAAAGGAAGCCGTTTTGGCCGTCTGTCACTCTCTCTGCCGCATTGGAACCGGCGATGAGCAAAGAAGGGCACTGGCAGGCGGCAGCCTCCTTGACGACCAGTGAATCGTTATCATAAAGGGAGGGAAAAACAAACAGGTCGGCCCGGGTGTACAGGCCTTTTAAATATTCCCGGTCCTTGATGGCACCCGGCATATGGACCCGGTCATTCAGTCCCAGGGTTTCCACCAATTCCTTCAATCCTGCTTCCGCATCCCCGGATCCGGCAAAAATCATACGAAAGGGGGTTCCAGCCTGTTTGAGCAACTGAAGAGACTTGGCCAGGATCTTCAGGTTTTTGGTCCACACCAGCCGACCGACAAACAAAAGCAGTATTTCATCTTTGCCCAGGCTAAAATCCTGTTCCACCCGGCTCCGGAGAGAGTCAGGGTCAGAGGGAGGAGTAAACTCGGTACCGTTGGGCATGATCTCGATATCCCCTTTAAAGCCGTAGTCTCTCAATGTATTTGCAGTGGACCGGTTCACAGTCCAAACGCTGTCCACCCGATTGTAGTACTGGATAATGGCATCCACGCCCATCTCCGCCATACGCTGGGAATGCAGTGCTGCCTTGAAATCGTCGTAATATTTGGAATGAAAGGTAGTCACAATCGGGATCCTGCGGCGCTTGGCGATATGCAGTGCGGACAGGCCGGAAAAAAAAGGACTGTGGCTGTGCAGAATGTTGAAACTGCAGCTTCGAAGACGTTTGACACAGCGGGGATCCAGCGAAGGCAGACCGGTACGGTAGGGTGTCCCCGGCACCGGTACGGAGGAATACCGGATCACATCAAAAGGATCCCGGTCTTCATATCCCGGATAATGAGCCGTCACGACACAGCAGAGGCCGTAGGAAGCATTGAGCAGACGGGCGTAATTTTGAACCACCATTACCACCCCATCCACCTGCGGCAGATAACACTCATTGAATTGTCCCATGACAAAACCCATACGTCCTGATGCCTCCAGTCCGATGCCTCCAGTCCGATGCTCCAAGGCCTCCGGAATTGACTTTGGCCTGCTTTTGCATTATACTCACTCCGGGCATAAAGCATGTACATGTACGGAGGTACGACATGATTAAAATTATAACACGAATCACACTGATTTCAACCTTGGCCGTATTATTATCCGTGTTATTTGCCTGCGGCAGCACTTCAAAGGATGTAGGAAGCGCGGATGCCATTGCCAGGGAAATCGAGCAAGCGGTCCTTTTTGAGCGGTTGACAGATATGCCGGCGGATAATCTTGAGAATTACGGCGTGAATGCCACAAAACTGGCCAGTTATGTGATCCGGTTGCCGGCCGCCGTCGGAGCCATAGTGGACGAACTCATCGTGCTGGAGTTCCGGGATGCAGGGGAAGCCGCCGGAGCCACGGCGGGATTTCAGAAATATATGGAGCAGCGACTGAGCTTTATCAAGACGTACAACGCTCAGCTATATGCCATCGCCAGCCGCTATGTGCTCAAAACGAACGGGAAATACCTGTTGTTTGTCATCAACAAGGAATCGGAAAAAGCAGAAGCGGCCTTTGACAAACTGTTCAAATAGGCTGGCTTTAGGCCATCACTTGCTGGCAAAGGATCCAAGGGAGGAAAGGTCAGAATGTCGGGTCATTCCAAATGGGCGAATATCAAGCACAGGAAAGAAAAAACCGATTCGCAGAAAGGAAAAATATTCACCAAGATGGGCAGGGAGCTGGCTATGGCGGTGCGCAGCGGGGGACCGGATCCATTATCCAATTATGCTCTGGCGGATGCGATCGCCAAAGCCAAGGCAGCCAACATGCCCAATGAAAATATCCAGCGCAGCATCAAGAAGGCTGCCGGAGATGCGGACAGTTCCATGTATGAGGAAGTGATCTATGAGGGTTACGGGCCGGGGGGCATTGCTGTCATCGTGGAAGCCGCCACAGACAATCGGAACCGTACCGCCAGCGATGTGCGCCACTATTTTGACAAATTTGGGGGCAACCTGGGCAGCACCGGTTGCGTTTCCTTTATGTTTGAAAAAAAAGGCGTTCTGATGGTGGAGCGCCAGACAGGCATGGATGAGGATGCCTTGATGATGGATGCACTGGATGCCGGCGCTGAAGATTTTTTACCGGAAGAAGAGTACTTTGAGATCACGACCCTTCCGGAGAATTACTTTAAAGTCCGGGCTGCCCTTGAACAAAAAGGATATCATTTCATCGAATCCTCTTTGCAGATGGTCCCATCGACCATGACACGGCTGGAAGATCCTGCTGTCGCAGAAACTATGAGCAGGCTCATCGATCATCTGGAAGACCTGGATGATGTGCAGAATGTGTGGCACAACTGGCAGATGGAGTGAAGAACCGCACTTTTCCGGCGGTTCTCCAGCACCAGCCGCAAATCCTGCAGGTCTATGCCTTGGGTTCCCGTTCCCTGACTTCCTGGTCGCGGAACAAAAGGCTGATGGAATATATACCTGCAACGCCCACCAGTGAATAAATGATCCTTGTGGTAAGGGTCATTACGCCGAATATGGCTGCCACCAGGTCATATTCCAGCAATCCAATCAAAAGCCAGTTCAGTGCCCCGATGATCACCAGCAGGAGTGCAAACCTGTCTAATGGATTTCTGTGCATAGTAACAGCTCCTTTCGATGCCCATATTCATTATCCGGCAAAGGCCGCCTCCAGCAGCCGGACTTTTCTTTAGGGCATGCTTATGTTTTCCGGAGCAGTGCATATTTATTCATAGATGGCAAAATTTTCCACAGTGCTTGCACGAAGCTTGAATTCGACCATAAAAATCGTGTTTTGCAAATCATCTGCCAATCATATATAATGAAATCCTCCATCATCTATGCTTTGGCGGGGTGAAGTAATGCGCGTTGTTGGTTTTATCGGGGCCAGCGGTACCGGGAAAAGTTACCGGGCTTCCTGGGTGGCCAGAGAAAAAGGTTTGGAATTTATTATCGATGATGGGCTTCTCATCCGGGGAAATCAAATCGTGGCAGGGAGTTCTGCAAAAAAAGAGGCAACGCGTATTTCTGCGATCAAAAGGGCACTTTTCATTGATCCCAGTCATGTCCGGAGTGTGATGGAGGCTCTTGCCCGGTATCAGCCGGAAGGAATCATGATTTTGGGAACTTCTGACAGCATGGTGGAGAGCATCGCAGCCAGGTTGGGTCTTAGCGGAGTGGATGACCGGGTCTATATCAATGAGGTGGCCAGCGAATATGAAATCAGCCAGGCGCTGCTCACTCGTAAAGACCAGGGAAAACATGTGATTCCTGTACCCACTTTTGCAATAAGAAAAGACTTTTCCGGGTATCTGCTGGACCCGCTCAATATTTTCCGGCGCAAAGGCCGCGGGATCTATATGCCGGTGGGAGAAAAATCCGTGGTGCGGCCCACTTTCAGCTATATGGGCAACTACACCATTTCCGAGTACGCGCTGCGTCAGATCGTGGAACATGCTGCCCTGGCTTTCAAGGAAGTAAACAAGGTGCACCGGTTGTATGCTGAAGATACAGCAGACGGCAAGTATCTGGAACTGGAACTGATTTTGATTTATGGATGCAGGATCCGCGATGTGCTTGTATCCGTACAGGCAGCGGTTTCGGCGGAAATCGCGCGACTGACCGGAATCAGTCTGATCCGGGTGGATGTGATCGCCCGAAGCATCGTGCTGGCCCAGGAAACTGCCTGATCCAGCGGTCATCCGGATCCAGCGGTCATCCGGACCCAGCGGTCATCCGGATCCACAGTTATTTGTCATCCAGCCGACAGGGACCGGCGATCTTACGGATCGTCCGGGACACCGCATCTTTGGAATTCCCCCAAGGGGCATCCTTGTTCCGGTAGTCAAACTTTTGGGTGAACCAGTCGATTTCCTGCTGTATCCGGTCCAGGTTGGCAAACTGCATCTCCATCGTGCTCTGCATAAAATCGTCCGCTTCCTTGCCGGACAAATGTTTTGCTGCCCCTGAAAGAATTACATTCAAATGGGGAAGACAAAATCCTTTTTTGGAGAGGTATAATTTTTGAAAGTCGGGTTCGGTGTGCCAAAGATGAAAAATCACCTCTGTATAGCGGCTCATTGTATAAGCCAGAGATTCACATACGCAGCACCGGGACTCCAGCTGGGTCAATGATTGCGTGAGAACGCCGGCTTCATTGCCGTTCCGGTTTCTTCCTCCCTGCAGCAGTTTTGTCAGTTTTCCACCGGCCGGTGATGCTGCAGCCCGGGGAAAAGCCTTTTTCAGAGCCTCGGCCTGGACGGCCAGATGGGTGCTTAAGATGAGTGCCAGTCCCAGGGCATTGGATTTCCGATTGTACAGCAGTTCGAAATGCCGGCTGCAAAATCCTTTCCGGTTGGTTTCCACCCGATGATCCGGCTCCATCAGGGACGGGCCCAGATAATACTCGATTTTTT
>DOHE01000110.1 GCA_003535395.1 Clostridiales bacterium
TCAAAAATGCAAAAGGTACTTTCTGTGCAAGCCTTTTGGCTTGCCGCTGAGGCTTAAAAGCCTCAGCCAGCGAAAATGATTCAAGCATCGATGCCTGAAAATTATTGCAGGTTATTGTATCATACGGAGAATTGGAAATATAATCAATGGGGGATGCAGGATGGTGGGATGCAGAATGGTGGGATGCAGGATGAAAACCAGATTCGCAAAAGAATGGCAAGCTTTTTTTGCAGTCATATTGTTCCTGTTGCTGATGATGCTGATGATGCTGATGATGATGCTGCCAGGTTGCGGGGAATCGCACAGTCCCAATAGAGAGAACCCGGACCGGGAGGCCCTGTTGCCGGCAGATGCGGTCAAGCAACTCCCGGAAACGGACCATTATCCGCCCATTCTGCATGTGGCAGGCTATTCCCGGCCCATTCCTCTACCCCACCCCGCCAACACCGCCGGAGCGGAAGATTCACCTTTCATCCTGCCGGATGGGCGCACCCTGTACCTGTTTTTTACACCCGATGTGCGTCAGCCGGCGGAAAAGCAGGTCGCCGACGGAGTGACGGGATTGTACGTAACTCGGCGGATCGAGGGGGATGACGATGATGGGCAACCCATCTGGAGCACCCCGGAAAGGGTCTGGCTTCAGAAACCCGGAAAATTGTCCATGGATGGTGCGGTGTGCATCCAGGACGAAGAAATGTGGTTTGCTTCTGTCCGCGAGGGATTTACCGGTGCGAACATGTTCATAGCGAAATGGTCCGGCGACCGGTGGGCCGGTTGGAAATACGTCGGCAACCGATTAATGAAGGAAATCGGCATCGGAGAGGTGCACATTCACGGAGACATGCTATATTTCCACTCCGATCGGGCAGGAGGAATGGGCGGATACGACCTATGGACAACCACCCGCAGCACACGCGGTGGCGGCACCACCTGGTCCGACCCCGTCCTGGTGGAAGGGGTCAACAGCGCGGACAACGATTCACACCCTTATGTTTCCCTGGACGGGAATGAGCTTTGGTTCACAAGAACATATCTGGGAACTCCGGCAATTTTCCGGTCGATACGGCAGGATGGCAGCACTTGGTCGACTCCGGAACTGGTGGTTTCCCAGTTTGCAGGGGAGCCCACCTTGGATCGGGAGGGAAATTTGTATTTCGTGCATCATTATTATCAGGAAGGTATGATGCTGGAAGCAGATATTTATGTGGCATACCGGGAATATCGATCGCCTTGATTGCGCCCTTCCCACCTGGTGGCACAGGCATCTGCCTTATTTCCAGTAACTGACCGGATGCACCGTGTTGTACAGCGGGTTTTGATGTCCCGTCAGCCGGTCCTCAAGCACCACTGCATGCTGGATCGCACGGTCCCCGAACCGGCTTCGGATCCGATCCACGCTTTTTTCCAGGGCTTCAAATTTCTGACGCCTCGTATCATCCCAAAGCAGGCTGAGCTGCACCACGCTGTTTTGGTCGACCAGGTTGGCGGCCCGGACCCCGACCGCCCGGATCGGCTTTTGCCAGGCCCAGTTTCGGCTGAGCAGCTCCATCGCCGAGCTGGCCAGCTCCACAGTGAGACAGCTTGGGACAGCAAGCCCCTGCTGAAATTCTTTATATGCAAGGTCCTTGTCTTTGACACTCACCTGCACCGTCCGGCCTTTCAGTCCGTGCCGCCGCATGCGGGTACACACGCTCTCAGCAAGCACGAAGACCACTTTCCAAAGGTCCTCGCTGTTTTCAATATCACGGGGCGTGGTCATGGAATTTCCGATGCTTTTAATGGTGCTTTCCGCGCCGCTTTTGGCTACCGGAACGTTGTCCAGGCCATTGGCAAATACCCAGAGTACCTCGCCCCACTTCCCGAGTATCGTGCGAAGGAATGCAGGATCGATGCCCGCGATCCCTCCAACGGTCATGATCCCGTACCGCATGAGTTTTCGGTACGTTGACGGCCCGACATACAGCAGTTCCTTGGCGGGGAGCGGCCATATCCGCTCCTTGTACTTTTCCCTCCCGATCATCGTGACCGCATCCGGCTTTTTAAGGTCGCTTCCAAACTTGGCAAAGATCTTGTTCCAGCTGACGCCAATGGAAATCGTGATTCCCAGCTCGTCCCGGACCTTCCGCCGGATCTCGTCCGCCACTTTGGCCGGATCTCCGAACAGGCAGGTACACCCGGTCATGTCCAGCCAGCACCCGTCGATCCCAAATGCTTCGATCTGGTCCGTGTACTGTTCATAAATCTCCCGGGCAAGCCTGGAAAACCTCAGATACTTGTCCATATGCGGCGGAACCACGACCAGGTCCGGGCATTTTTGCCGTGCCTGCCAGATCGCCTCGCCCGTCTTGATCTTGAATTTTTTTGCAACCTCGTTCTTGGCCAGCACGATCCCGTGCCGCTCCTCCACGCTCCCGCATACCGCCACCGGCTTCTCCCGGATTTCGGGGTTGTAAAGACACTCTACGGATGCATAGAATCCGTTGAGGTCGCAGTGAAAAATCACTCTGTCCAATCAACTGTCTCCCGCAAGTCATAAAGGAAATTATTTTCCTTTATTATACTCTTGCTTTCGCCCGGATGCAACCGGTATTTTTTGGTACCTTCTGGTATCTTCCGGTATCTTCTGGTGATTTTTTTTGTGATTTGGATGCAACATTTTCCTCTTTACAGTTGTTTATAAAGCAGAAGGGAAAATAAAAATCATTTCAGGAAAGGGTTGAGAAAAATGAGGAAATGTTGGAAATTGAAAGAAAGTCTGGTGCTGTTGGTGGTTGTTTTTCTTGGTATATCCGCTTCTTTGTCTGCCTGTACATCGAAACAGCCTGATGGTGCGCCTGCGGGAAAGGATACACAAGAGATCCAGGTCGTCAATCCTCTGCTGCATTATCAAACGATCGCTGAAGCCCGGGAAGCTGTCGGTTTTGCTTTTTCCATTCCAACCAGGATCCCGGAAGGATATGTACAAACAGATATTTTGACCATTGACCGGAAAATCGCACAGATCGTCTACAAGAACAAAGAGAATGAAATCACCTACCGGACCGCAAAGGGCAGCGACGCAAAGGGCAGCGAAGATATCAGCGGGGATTACAACCTTTACAGCACAACAAAAACGGTATCCATCGGGCAGCAAAAAGTGGAAGTAAAAGGTGAAAACACGGAGATCCGGGTGGCGACCTGGGAGAAAGCAAACGAATGCTATTCCCTGGTTTTCACCACCGGCATCACGGAGGCACAGCTGGCTGAGATCATCAACAGCATTAAATAATGATTGCACATATGTTATAATGCTTTCAGTGTCTCCGCAAGAAAGAACAGGTTCGAAGGGATTCGAAGGCTGTTACGGGAAGCAGGAGGAAACACCGTATGCCGGATACCTCATTGAGTCCAAATGAAAAAGCGGTCCACGCATTAAAATCTTACGGAAATGCAATCTTAAGGGTGTCCTTCGTCTATCTGCACAACATGGCCGACGCGGAGGACATCCTTCAGGATACCCTGATCCGCCTGATGCGTTCAAATCCGGATTTCACCGATCAGGATCACGAGAAGGCCTGGCTTTTGCGCGTTGCCATCAATTTATGCAAAAACAGGCGAAAGTCCGCCTGGTCGAAACGGGCAGAGATCCCGGAAAATTATCCTGGCGAATCGTTGGCCGCGGAGGAATGCATTCTCCTGGAAACTGTCATCAAACTGCCGGCCCCATACCGGGATGTGATCCATTTATTTTACTATGAAGGATACTCCACCGCCGGGATTGCCGGGATTTTGCAAAAAAACGAATCAACTGTACGCTCTCTTCTCCACCGGGCCAGGAAAATGTTAAAAAAAGAATTAAAAGAAGGGTATGATTTTGATGGATAAATACAGGTCCGCCATAAATAAAATCCATGTGACCCCGGAGATGGAAAAAAGGATCATGACGAACCTGGAGAATG
>DOHE01000179.1 GCA_003535395.1 Clostridiales bacterium
GAATTGAAAACTCGCTGGTAGGGCAGACCTTCCGTCAGCCCACGATATACTGCAAAAGCGCCGCCCCAGTCCCGATTTTCCTCACCATAAGCCACCAGGGTGGGATCTACGTGAAATTTATCGTAGACCGCTTCAAAAATAGCATCCCGGAACTGATAAAGCTTGTTCTTGGAAACGGGTTTCCCGTCTTTCATATAATAACGTTCCCTTTTTGCTATGGCCTGTACCCGGAGATTCTCCTCCCGGGAATGACAGACTTCCGGTTCCCTGTCATCCATACGCTCCACCCGCTGGTTGGAAAGCATAAGATCGGCAATGGCGTCCGGATCCCGCGCAAGATCCATCCGGGGTGAAACCGCATCATCGATGACCAGCTTTAGCGTCCGGGTGATCAAATCCCTGACCTGGTCCAGTATGACATCAAATTCTGAGTCAGCGGCAATACCGGCGTTCACCAGTTTCCTGCGGTATTCCACCAGGGAATCCTGCTGCTGCCACGCTTCAATTTCTTCTTTTGTCCGGTAACTGGAGGCATCTGACGGTGAATGTCCTGAAATCCGGTAGGTCAGCACGTCCAGCAGCACCGGGCCTTGTTTTTTGTCAATGATCTGCTTTTTGCGGCGCATGGCATCGATCATGGCGAGGGGATCATACCCGTCCACCCGTTCTGCGTGCATCTGCTCCGGATCGACTCCGGCACCCACCCGAGCCAACATGTCATAGCCCATGGTTTCCCCGCGGGTTTGTCCGCCCATACCGTACTGATTGTTAAAGAAGTTGAAAATAAGCGGCAGGCCGCCCCGGTATTCCCCTTCCCACAATTTCTTGTACTGGTCCATGGTTGCAAGACACAGGGCTTCCCACACAGGACCGCATCCCATGGAGGCATCACCGATGTTTGCAATGACGATGCCAGGTTTTTTGTTGATCTTTTTAAAGAGCGCAGCTCCGACGGAAATATCTGCAGAACCGCCTACGATCGCATTGTTGGGATAGATACCGAAAGGCAGAAAAAAGGCATGCATGGAGCCGCCCAATCCCCGGTTGAATCCGGTATCCCGGGCGAAGATCTCCGCCAGTGCCCCATATACAAGAAAATCCACAGCCAGCGCTTTCATATCCCCCCCCTTCTGCTGTTTTTCCACAATGTTTAAAATACGGCCGCCGAAGAAACTGCGCATCACTTCTTCCAGATCCTTGTCTGAAAGTTTTTGGATGGCAGACAGTCCCTTGGCCAGGATTTCCCCATGGCTGCGATGGGATCCGAAAATATAGTCTTCCGTTGTGAGCAGATAAGCCTGACCCACAGCGGAGGCCTCCTGTCCCAGCGATAGATGGGCGGGTCCGGGATGATTGTAACTCACCCCGTTGTATTCGTTGGTGGTTTTGATCAGGTTGATCATGCCTTCGAATTCCCGGATGATGGCCATATCCCGGAAAATACGCATAAAATCGTCCCGGGTATAAAACGCTTTCTCTTCTTCAATGGTTTTTTTGTACTGGTTCACCGGGATATCCGTAAAATGTATGAATCCCGGCTTGCGTGCCTCGTTGGGGTCGATATGGATCGATTTTGGCATGGGTCTCGTCCTTTCTGTTTCAGTTTTCAGTTTCCAGTTTTCATCTTTCAGTTTCCATTATTACAGCCGGAAAATGCCTTCCCGGATGATCTCACTTACGGTGGGATGAGGGAAAACCAGCTGGCGGATATCCTCCACCCGCATTTCTGTTTCGATAAGGATGCCGGCCCCGTAAATGATTTCCGATGCGTAGCTCCCGATCATATGCACTCCCAGGAGCCGCCGGGAATCCTTTTCCACCAGGATCTTGCAGATGCCGTCCTTGGCTTTGTTTTCTGCCACGTACCTGCCACTGTACATCATGGACACGGTGGTTTCATCGAAAAGGATGCCCTTCTGCGCGCAGGTGGCTGCAGTTTCGCCTGCGGAGGCCACTTCCGGTGTGGTATAGATCACAGAGGGAATGGCATTGTAACGGATCGTATCTCTCTTTCCAAGCATGTTGTTGACACAAACCTCTGCTTCCCGGTATGCGGCATGAGCCAGCATCCAGACGCCGTTCACATCCCCGGCTGCATAAACTTCCGGGATGTTGGTCCTGCCCCGCTCGTCCGTTACCACCGCACCCCGTTCCAGGCGGACCCCGATGTTCTCAAGGCCCACCCCTTCGGTGACCGGTTTTCTTCCGATACTGCAGAGCACTTTGTCTGCAGGGATCTCAACAGTCCCGGATGCGGACTCATAAACAACAGCATGATCCTTGATCGCAACCACCTTGGAGGATAATGCAAACTGGACCCCCCGGGCTGTATAATTCTTAAGCAGTATCTCAGATATCTCAGCATCCGTGTTCCCGGCGATGTGGTCAAGCATCTCCACCACGGTGATCCGGCTTCCTGCAGAATTGAAATAGGAGGCCATCTCCAGCCCGATGACGCCTCCTCCGATGACGGTCAGATCACCGGGCACCTGATTTAGGTTCAGGATCTCACGGTTGGTCAGCACAAACCCGCTTTGGATCCCTTCCCGAAGACCGGGGATGGGCGGCAGCACCGGCGCCGAACCGGTGGCAATAAGCAGACGGCGGCCGGTATGGCTCTCACCCCCCGCCAGGACATGAAACCCGTCTGCATCCCGTCCCTGGATGACTCCGGTGGCTTCCAGCACGGTCACCCCGTTTTTTTTCAGCTGGCTGCGAATGCCTCCCACCAAAGT
>DOHE01000076.1 GCA_003535395.1 Clostridiales bacterium
GCCGGCATCTGGCTGGACGGGATTGCCGTGCCCCTGAACGGCCCGACGGAGGAATTCCACATCCCTGAGCTGTACGATCATATCCGCGGCCTGTCGCCGCATGCCCTGATTTCCTACAAGCAGGGAGTGACGGGGACGGAAGACTTTTTTGCCCCGGAACACGAGATTCCGAAAGACGGGGAGGACAAGCGGAAACAGGGTCACATCGGTTCCGTAAACAAGCCTTTGGAAGTCTGCACCACCATGGCTGAAAATCCCCGTTCCTGGGGATATTGGCGCGGCGCCCGGCACAAAACCGCGGAACAGGTCGCGGCGGAAGCGGACAAGGCGTTGGAGGCCGGAGTGAACCTGCTGCTCAATACAGGGCCTCTGCCTGACGGGAGCCTGGATCCGGAGGACACGGAAGCCCTTCTTGAAGCGGCGCGGATTCGAAAGGCCAGGTCCTGAAAAGTGTCTGAAAAATTTTTATTGAAATCGTGTTGACACTTTGACTGATATCGTTGTATAATCACTCTCAGTTCGCAAATACCAATGATCAAACTTGCGAAGCCTTTCGTGCACACAAGGAAGAGAAGAGGGAAACAGGAGAATGGGACCTAGCTTGGGTGTCGCCCGGAGTGAAAGGACGAAGTATTATCCGACGGACGACCCCGGGGAACGGCACAGCGGCGTGTATGCGTTCTGTCTGCAGTGCAGGACGGGGACGGAACTCCAGATCACACGATGGATCAACGCTAGCTTTGCGCCGGACGAGGTGTCCGCCATCGCTCCGGTGAAGATCCTGAGGGAGAAGCGGAACGGTGTCTGGGCGGATGTCCGAAAGCCATTATTGCCGGGATATGTGTTTGTGTACTGCCGGCACGAAAGTCACCGTTTTGTCAGCCTTCCGGACCTGCATATGTACGCCGGCGTGTACAAGTGGCTCCAGTACGGCGAAGGGGACCGGTGTCTCCGGGGGAAGGACGCGGAATACGCGGATTGGATCTACCGCCACCGCGGTGTCATCGGTTCCTCGGATGTGCTGGTGACCGGGACGACTTGCCGGGTGGTCTCCTGGCCTCTCAAGGGATGTATGGGCCGCATCGTGCGGATCGACCGGCACAAGCGGAAGGCCACCCTCGAGATGGACTTTAACGGCATGATACGACGGATGACCCTGTCCGTCAACCTCCTGGAACAGGCGCAGGACGGACAGGCGCAGGACGGGGAAAAGGATTGAAGGTTGCAAGTTTCTTCGGGAACCGGAAGATAAGCGACAAAATTTGACTGACGAAAGGGCGATTACAATGAAGAAATGGACGAAGCCGACCATGGTAACCATCAGCGAGGAAGACATGAAGAAAATGATCGTGGCAGGGGCGTGTTCGTATTATGATGAAGGCTGCGATTATGTTTATTGGGGCAGATAACGTTCTGGTGAGGGAATATGAGCTTTCAATTGGTGCTTGACAGAGCCTGTTTATATGACTTTTTCAGAGTAGCCTCTGTGGGTTATAACTATACCTTTGATGAGCCAAATGACAACATGAAAGTACTGTACTATGAAACGGATCCAAGACTTGTTGAGGCATACAGAACGATATGGGCGGGTATAGACAAAAAAACAAAGGGCTTAAAACTTTTTCTCTACCATCAATACCATGCCCGGTGTTTACTGACAGATTTCCTCGAAAAACAGTATCCTGATCTCACTACTTTCGGGGCTTTCAAGGCTCTTCTTATGGAAACGCCGCTTACAATATTGTTAAATGGGATGTTCGCTTTTTTTCAAGAGAAGAGATGGACGGGAGATGACTCAGGTAATGCCGTTTATGATGTGGGAGGTATATTTAAAACAGTCAATAAATTAAAAATCAGTGAGGATCTAAAGTGGGAATTGATAGAGTTTTCGCAGCATCACAAGAGCATTCTGGCGGAAATTGTCAAGGTTTTCGAGAAGATATATCACGGAGTGACTTTGATTCATGAATTGCACAAGGACAGCATACAGGCATTCAATAAAGAAATTGAGAAAAAACTGAAGAACCAGGNNCAAAGAATTGTTTTTACTTCACGAAAGGCCGGGATTCATCAATAGAGATCTTCTGAACAGACATCGTCATGTTGTTATCCAGTTTTCATTGTTTTTAGACTACAACATACGTTATTTTGCCGTCAATCAGGACAACCTGTTCATCTATCTCGGCATCAACTACATGAAGTACATGCCGGAGGAGGAACACAAGAACAACTGGAACATGGCAAACCAATTCCTCAAGGCCATCAGCGATAGTTCGAGGCAGAGCATCTACGAGCTGATCCTGAACAGGGAACTGAATCCCAAGGAAATCGGGGAGACATTGGGCTTGGCCCAGTCCACCATGACTTATCACATGATGGTGCTGGAAAACGGGAATATTCTGGACAAGCGATTCGCGGGGAAATGGACGTATTATTCAGTGAACATTGAAAAAGTGGAGCAGTTGATCGGCATCCTGAAAAAATGCCTGCTGGCGAGGGCGAAACGCCCGGTTCAGCGCATGTGAGCCGAATTCGGCACTGGAGACAGGGCGGATGCTGACGGCAGAACAAGCCTTCATCGTGGAGTTCATCGGTGCGGCGGACCCGGAAGAGATTATCCGGGAGCGCCGGGACGGTCTGGACTGGCGGAAGTTGTTGCGGGAAATGGTACGGCACAGGGTGTTCCATGTCCTTTACAGGCATCTTGGGGATTTTGTGCCGGAAGCGCATCGCGCTGTGTATGAAGGGTATGCCCGGAAGGAAAAGCTGCTGAAGACCGTCCGCCTCCGTTACCTGGAAAACCTGTTGCGGCACGGGGCGGAGCGCGGCTGGGAAATGATCGTTGTCAAGGGATTTGTCCTGTCGCGCCTGATATACGGCGACCTGTTCACACGGGACTTCAATGACGTCGACGTGATTGTGCCCGGGCAGGACAAGGCGGAAATCTGTGCGTACATGACGACGCAGGGTTTTTGCGAAAGAAGCCTGATCGGCGAGGACGGGAAGCCTTGCGCGGAAGTGCCGGACGAGGTGCGGGAGGCCATCTTCCGGGAGAGTGTGGAGACTCCCCTGGTTGACAGTCAGTACGGCCTGCTGTTTGAGCTTAAAACAGCGCCCTGGGAGCTGATCCCATTCATAAAGGAATTCCGCGCCAATGCGGTGGCGTGGGAATTCCCGAATTCCGGGGCGCTTTCTTTTAACCATGAGCACACTTTTATATATGCCTGTCTGAACGCCTGGACCAACCTGGAATCGGAGTACGGAATACGCCATTGCTGCGGTTATCGCGACATATATGACTTATATGGCCTGATCCGCCAATATGCCGCGGTATGGGACATGGACCGGATGGTCCGTTTGTGCGAACAGTACGATGCAGGAAGCCGGGTAGCTACGGTTGTGGGCTTCCTTCAGGAGATTTACGGGGGATTTGACGATCTGGCCGTCCGATTCGCTCCGTTCGGAACAAACCGCCTGCTGAACTGGCAGATCGGCATCCTGGACCGCCTGTTCAACGCGGACGCGCGAAACGGAGAATACCGGCGCGAATACATGCGGCGCCTGGAGGAGGATTCCTTCATTAACCGGATCGCCCCGGACCACCTGTACCGACTGGAGCCATATGGATTCCAGAGCAAGCTGGAATTTCCGCTGAAGTATCAGCTCGTGAACTTTGGGATTCCATATCTGAAAGAGCATGCGGTCAACTCGGTATACGGCTTTGTGCGTGATGGGGAAGGGCTGCACTTGCTTTTCACCGTGCCGAAGGAGCCCAGGGCGCTGAAGATGTGCCTGTCTATGCTGGATACCGATTGCAAGACGGATGTCAGGTACGACGAGTACGAGGTGATGGTGGACGGCGACGAGGTTCGAACGGGTGACTGCGGCGCCCGGGCCGCCATCCTTGGAGACAAGGGCCGCCGCGCCCGCCTCGTCGTCCTGACACCCAACAAATCTTATAATAAGACCGACAAGCTGTATTATCATATTGTGCTGCAGCGAAAATTATGGGGGAGCTACCGGACGCTGGCGAAGAAATACGGGGCCAAGCTGTATCAGCCTAATGGGAACTGGCTCGTTTATCCGGGGATATTGACTTCGGATCCCTGAATATAATATCAAGGAAAGAGCATCAAATCATCATCCATAAGAAAGCACTGATCTGATCTGACCGGAGGGATTGTCATGAACCCGGAGTTTGCGTTGCGCGTCCTGTGCCAAAGCCTGGAGCGACATAACCGAAAAATGAGGCTGTTGATCCCGGCGGGCACGCACGAGATCTCCCCGACGCATATGGCGGCGATTGAAGCCATGACCAGGGTGGTGGAAGCCCGGGATCACGACATCGGCCACCACATTGAGCGCATTCAAAAATATGTGCGCCTGCTTGCGGTCAGGCTGAAAAAGAGTCGCCGTTACCTGGACCAGATTGACGATCAGTTCATTTTTGATGTCTACCACGCCAGCCCACTGCACGATATCGGGAAAATCGCGATTCCCGATGAGATTCTGCTGAAGAAGGGGAAGCTGAGCAAACAAGAGTTTGATGTCATGAAAACACACACCATTCTCGGTGCGCTGAACCTGCTGTACATCCAGGAACTATATCCCGACAATTCGTTTATCAATGCCGGGATTGAGATTACACGTAGCCACCATGAGA
>DOHE01000038.1 GCA_003535395.1 Clostridiales bacterium
GTCATGATGGCCTTTTGCACATGCAGCCGGTTCTCCGCCTCCTGAAACACCACAGACCGGCTCCCGTCCATCACCTCTTCTGTCACCTCATACCCCCGGTAAGCCGGCAGGCAATGAAGAAAGACCGCATCCGGAGCTGCCAGGGAAAACAGCTTCGCATCCACCCGGTACGGTTCAAAGATCCGGACGCGTTCGGCTTTGTCTGCTTCCTGCCCCATACTCACCCAGGTGTCTGTATACACCGCCCGGGCATCCGTCACCGCTTCTGCGGGATCGGTGGTGATATGGATGTGTGCACCGGATTTTTCCGCATCCTGCCTGGCCTGTGCCACCATCTCCGGATCGCAGGCATACCCTTCAGGGGAAGCCACGGAAACATGGATGCCCAGTTTTGCGCATACATGAAGCAGAGAATGGGCAACATTGTTTCCGTCTCCCACATAGGCCAGTTTGAGCCCATCCAGCCGCCCGAAGATCTCTTCCAGGGTGAAGATGTCTGCCAGTGCCTGGCAGGGATGCATCAGATCCGTAAGGCCATTGATCACTGGAAGGGTTCCGTATGCCGCCAGATCCACCACATCCTGGTGACTGAAGGTCCGGATCATGATCCCGTCCACATACCGGGACAGCACCCGGGCCGTATCCGCGATGCTTTCGCCCCGCCCCAGCTGGATGTCGTTGCTGTTTAAGAAAATTGCATGTCCGCCCAGCTGAACCATACCCGTTTCAAAAGAAACCCGGGTACGGGTGGAAGATTTGGCAAAGATCATCCCCAGCACCTTTCCCTCCAAAAGCCGGTGCGGGACGCCCACTTCCTTTTCCCTTTTTAGCCGGCCTGCAAGGCTCAGAATATCCCATACTTCATTTACTGTCAGATCAAAAGCACTGACCAGGTGTTTCATGCTTTTGTCCCTCCGTTCACATTTTCTATCAATTGTATCACATCTTCATAAATCCTGAGAAAAAATTCCATGTCGTTGCGTGCAAGGATCAAAGGAGGCAGCAGACGTGTCACCGACTCCCCTGCCGTCCCTGCCAGGATCCCCCGCTCAAACAGCCTCTTTTTTATTTCCCCGGCTGCCGGTCCGATGTATTCTATTCCCAGCATCAGGCCCCGGCCCCGCACCTCGCGGATCAGGGGATGCCGGCCGGCCAGCGCCTTAAGCTTCTTCAAGAATTCTTCGCCAAGCTCGCCGGCCCATTGAACCAAACCGCCCTGGACCAGTTCTTCCATCACTGCAAGTCCCGCAGCACAGGCCAGCGGATTGCCTCCGAAGGTACTGCCATGCTCCCCGGGAGTCAGGGAAGATGCCACCGGCTCCCTGGCCAGGAAAGCGCCGATGGGAACCCCTCCGCCCAGCGCTTTTGCCAGCGTGAAGATATCCGGTTCGACTCCGGCATACTCAAAAGCCATCAATTTTCCGGTCCGCCCCATACCGCACTGGATCTCGTCAAAGATGAGCAGCATGTCCTTTTGGTCACATATCTTACGGACTTCCTGCAAATAGGCGTTTTCGGCCGGGTAAACACCCCCCTCTCCCTGCACAGGTTCCATCATGACGGCACAAAACTGGCTGCCATCCCCCGTTGCGGCGTCCAGAGCCTTAAGATCATGGAGGGGTACATGGCAAAATCCCGGTGTCACCGGTTCAAAGGGTTTGCTGTATTTTTCCTGTCCGGTAGCCGCCAGGGTGGTGATGGTCCGGCCGTGAAAGGAGTTGTGGAGGCAAAGGATCCTGTATTTTCCTTGCCTGCCCTGTTTGTAATAATGGATCCTGGCCAGTTTCACGGCGCCCTCATTGGCTTCCGCCCCGCTGTTGCAGAAGAAGACCCTGTCAGCGCAGGTGTTTTCCACCAGCTGCCGGGCCAGAAGAGTCTGTTTTTCAATATAGTAGTAATTGGAACAGTGGATCAGTTCCCGAGCCTGGGTGCATATGGCTTCCACAAGCTTTGGATGGCCGTGTCCCAGCACCGAAACAGCGATCCCTGCCAGCATATCCATGTATTTTCGGCCTTCCGTATCCCAAAGCCACACGCCCTCGCCCCGGGTGAAGCATGCGGGGACCCGCGTGCCAAATGTATTGAAATACACTTTCCGGTCCAGTTCCATCAGGGAATCCAGATTCATTTCTCCACCGCTTTCCGCCTTTCGGCAATCACTGTATGTCCGTGCAGGTTGCTGATGTTTTCTCATATACATAATTATACATTATTATGCATAATAATGCAATCCTTGGCATCAAAATTTTTGCGCTTTTTGCGCTTTTCTTCCCAACCCTTTTCTTTCCACGCAGTATAGAGCATAATAGTTAAGGAAGCAAAATGGCAGAAGAACAGGGATGGAAAGGAGCGGGTCAGTGAGAGGATATTCCTGGAATGCATTGTACTCACGTACTGTCCGGCAGGCATTCCTTCTTTTTTGGCTCATCGCCTCCTCTGCCCTCCTGTCTGCCTGCCGGCTGGATGCAGGGCTCCCCCTGATTCGCATATCACCTGCCGCAACTTCAGGGCGCATCACACGGCCGGCCGAGAACGGGGCGGTCCTGCCAACTTCGGCCGGCACCGCGGCGACTGAAACCATGATGTTTCCGACAACGATGCAACCGGCTACAAGTTGGGCTTCGGCCGGCACTGTGCCAAAGACCCCCGCACCCTCCCTTGACCTGATCGCTATTGACGCAGGTCACGGCGGGATCGATGTGGGC
>DOHE01000157.1 GCA_003535395.1 Clostridiales bacterium
CAATCAATCAATCAATCAATCAATCAATCAATCGATCGGAGTGATTTTATATGCAAAACACGACTGAGTTGATCATTAAAGCCATGAACTATCAGTACCCGGAGGAGATCCCCGTATATATCGGCTTTTTGCCTGCGGCGATGAAAGTGAACGGAGATGCTATCAGAGAAATTATAAAAGAGTATCCGGCATTCTTCGGTGATTACTGGCTCAAATATGATTATGAAAGAAATCTCCCAATCAGTTACCATTATGGAAGCTTTACCGATGCCTGGGGCTGTGTATGGAGCAATGAACAGGAAGGGATGGAGTCCTATGTGACAGGGCATCCACTCACAAAACGTGAGGATATCCTGAAACTGAAAGTGCCTGAAGTGGATGCAGGGCTTCCTCACGGGTTCATGTATCTCCGACTTCTTGATTTACGGGGCTTTGAAGAAGCAATGCTGGATTTTGCTGAAGAATGTGATGAAATTCAGATCCTCATCGACAAGGTATGTGAATACAATGTACGGCAGATGCGGCTTCTCTGTGAAAAAAATCAGTCACCAGTCATTCATGTGGGGGATGACCTGGGGATGCAGAACGGACTGGCGATTGGTGCGGTAAAATGGCGTAAATACCTGAAGCCCGCTTTCAAGCGGATCTATGATGTAAGCCATGAATACAACAGATACGTTTACATGCATACAGACGGGGATATTATTGAAATCATGCCCGACCTGGTGGAGACAGGAGTCAATATGATCAACCCGCAGTACCGTGCAAACGGCATAGAACGTCTTGTCAGGACCTGCAAAGGCCAAATCCCGGTCATGCTGGACCTGGACCGTCAGCTGTTCCCGTTTGGCACGCCGAAAGACATGAGGGACCATGTTCGGGAGACGATTGAAAAAATGTATTTGCCGGAAGGCGGATTGGGCATCAACATCGAAATCGGGATGGATGTGCCACTGCAGAATATTGAATCCATTATCGATGAGATGGACCGGATGCGTCTTTACAGGGGGGAGAAGATTTAACTGCTTTCAACATATTCGGGGGATCATTTCATTTTGAAGAATGGTTAAAATCCTTTGTCCTCCTATCGGAGTTCTGAGACGTACGAACTTTCGGTCATCTGAAATGACTGTGCCAATGATGGCTGCGTCCTTTTCGATCTCACATATCAAACGGCATATTTTTGTTCCCTGACCTTTCTCAACGAATAAAACCAGCCGGCCTTCACTGGCAAAGAACATCGGGTTGGTACCGAGTATTTGATGGAGAGTCTGAACATGCGGGTGGATGGGCAGCTTTTCCTCTTCTATTATCATTCCCATATTATGAAATTCCGCTATTTCACACAAAACAGTTGCCAACCCGCCTCTTGTCGGATCAGTCATGCATTTTACATGACATAACGCTTCTCCCAGGTGTTCTATGATCTTTTTAAGCGGCTTGCAATCGCTGCATATGTGTTCGTTCTGAAAACCATGCCGCAGTGCGAGAATCGTTGTCCCATGTTCAGCGATCGTCCCGGTAATGATGATTTCGTCTCCATCGAGTAAATCCCGGGGGATGTATGATTCCATAACGACTCCGATCCCTGATGTATTGATGTACAGACCGTCAGCAAAGCCCTTCTCCACAACCTTGGTATCACCGGCAACAATGCTGACACCCACTTGCCTGCAAATGTCACCCATCGATCTCGCGATTTTTTCCAATTGCCCGATTTCAAAACCTTCTTCAATAATGAACGAAGTACTAAGATACAAAGGTTCTGCTCCGGCAGCTGCAAGATCATTGACTGTTCCACAGACAGCGAGCTTGCCGATATCTCCTCCTGAAAAGAAAATTGGCTGCACCACGAAGCTGTCCGTAGTAAAGGCGACTTTTCTGTCTCCCAAAGCAAAAATTGCTGCATCACGGCTCTTTTCCAGCAGCTCATTGCCAAAGTGTTTATAGAACACTTCCTTTATGAGAGCCGACGTTTTTTTTCCTCCATCTCCATGACTCAATTGGATTCTTGCAGGCATCGTTCTTCTCCCATTTCTTTATACCAGGCTGAACAGGCGCCTTCTGAGGACACCATGCAAGGGCCTGCAGGATTTTCAGGCGTGCATGTTCTTCCGAAGGCCGGGCAACCGCCGGGTTCTGTTTTTCCCAACAATATATCGCCACACAGACAGGTGTTCGGCCGGCCGGAATCCGGGATCCTTATACCGAAACGTTCCAAGGCATCGAACCGTTTATACCGTTTATTGATCACATAAGCAGAATCAGGAACCATGCCAATTCCGCGCCAGACCACATCCGCTGGAGCAAACACATCGTCAATGAGGGACTTTGCCATTGTGTTCCCATCCTCCCTGACGCATCTTTTATACAAATTGGCAGTTCTGACTGCCTCCTTGTCACTGATTTGTTGAATCAACTCATGAATGCCAGCGAATATATCCAAGGCCTCGAAACCACAGATTGCAGCAGGAACACCATATTTGTCACTGATGATTTGGAAAGGGTTTTGTCCGGTTATCGCAGCGACATGCCCTGGGCATATAAGACCGTCGACCTTGAGTTCAAGCGTCCCAAGCATATGATGCAATACAGGCTCCATCTGTTTCAGTGCAGTCAAAAAAAACAAATTATTGATATTCATTTTATCTGCCTGCTTGACCAGTGCGGCAAAAAGCGGTGCGGTTGTTTCAAAACCAACTGCCAAAAACACGGTCTGCTTATCCGGATGTTCGGCTGCTGCCCGAAAAGCATCTTCCGGGGAATAAACAACCGAAATATCCTTGCCCATGGCTTTTTGTTCCTGAAGACTTGACCGGCTTCCGGGAACTCTGATCAGGTCGCCAAAGGACATGATTTTTACATCAGGATCATCAAGTATTGTTATGGCTGTATCGATATAACCGGCTTCTGTAACACAAACGGGGCAGCCAGGGCCTGAAACAAGCCGTATTCCTTTGGGCAAAAGCGACCGGATGCCGTATCTTGCGATCTGATGGGTATGCGTCCCACAGATTTCCATTATACGGGCATTGCCGCTGAACAGCATGATCCGTTGGATCATTTTATGCACCGCATCAACGTTTTCTACTCCCATGACTTAATAATGTCCTCCAGTTCGATGTATTGAGCCGTATTGATCTTCTGTATCGCAAAACCGGCACGGACAAGCACATGATCTCCCGGTGTGGCATCCTCGATCAGCTGGATATTGATACGGTGTATGAAACCCATCGTAACAGCCTGGGCATGCGGATGATCGATCTTCGTTATTTTTGCAGGTACTGCAAGACACATGTTACATATCCTCCAAAATAGCTGCGGCAACCGCCGCCTGGCCGAATGATACGCCGCCGTCGTTGATGGGGATGCGCTGATTGTGATATACCTTGAACCCGGTTGCGGAGAGTTCCCGTATCAATCCCAGCAATATAAATTGGTTTTCAAAAACGCCACCGCTCAATACAATTTGACTGATACCGGTTTTATCTCTTATCCGCTCCACACAATGGGCCGTTGCGGCAATGATTGTATTGTGAAACTTTGCAGATATTCGACTTTTTTCAACGCCGGACTCCATATCTTCGACGATTCCCCGAATGATCCCGTCATGACATAGGGTGAGTTTTTCATCTTCGATCTTTATCGTATAACTGTAGCAGTCGGGGGTTGTCGGATCTGCAATGGCCTCCAGCTCGATGGCTGCCTGAGCGTCATACGTGATCTCATCTCTTACGTTTAAGATCGCAGCTGCCGCATCGAAAAGTCGTCCCATGCTTGAAGATTTGCAGCACAGGATCCCTTCTTCAAGAGCGTTATGGACTGCCGTCATCCGTTTTTCATCGATGTTCTTCAAAACACGGCATGCGTTTATCCCCGCTGCGTGAAGATAGCAGGCCGCACAACGCCACGGTTGCTGCACCGCAAGGTCTCCTCCCTGCAATGTGATATTCTTCCAATGTGCTATTCTCGTATATTCTTTTGTGTTGCCGGTGAAAATCTCGCCACCCCACGCAGCACCGTCCGTACCCAGCCCTGTCCCGTCGTAAATGATCCCGATCACATCCTGGTTCAACCTGTGCTCAAGTATACAGGATGCCATATGGGCATGATGATGCTGAACGACGATTCTTTTTTCCGCCTGCGGAGCATATTGCGAAGAGAGGAGATCGGAATTGAGGTCATGTGCAACAAGCACTTGCCCGGTTTGCAGTAAGCCCTTCAAATGGGAGATTGTATGTACATATTCCAGGAACGACTCGTAGGTTTTCAGATCTCCCAGATATTGGCTCAATGTTCCGTGTCCGTCTTGCACCAATGTGACGGATGATTTTTGCTCTGNNGCTCTGCGCCGAGAGCAAGAATACTTTGACTTGCCCTCAGGGGAAATGTGGAAGGGGCGTATCCGCGCCCGCACCGGCTGACCATTTCTTTACAGTTCACGATCCTTACCACGGAATCATCCACCGGAACCTGTATGTCCCGATTGTGAATGAGAAAATAATCCACGACCTTTTTCAACTCCGTAAAAGCATCGCTATCCCGATAACAAATGGGCATTCCACTCATATTGCCGCTCGTCATCACCAAATACATAAGTCCATCCTGGAAGAGAAGATCATGCAGCGGGGTATATGGAAGCATCATGCCAAGCGTCTTTTGTGCCGGAGCGATTTCCTTGGGCAAGAAGGCGGAGGCGGCAGCTGCTTTTTTCAGCAA
>DOHE01000075.1 GCA_003535395.1 Clostridiales bacterium
AATCGTCCGGTATTTTCATCAGACTGCGCAGGGACTGTTCGGTCTCTTCAACAATGGATTCAAATAATCTGGAGCGATGGCTCATTTCCATGACAGACATGCCGGAACCCTGATAATCCAGCATCTCATCCGCAGCTTTTTTCAATACCGGTTCCGGGAGCATGGAGGGTCCGGCGGAAAAATTATAGATTCTGTTCATTTTGGATCGCCCCTCGTTTGTTTCACGATTATATGGTTCGGGAGCCGTGATGTCAACCATAACACCGGGGTCTCATAACGCCGGGGTCTCATAACGCCGTAGCTTTACCGAATGTGAAACCGGAAATTGGAAAAACAGGGCCGGCATGTTATAATGGACCAAAAAGATGGCAGAACATCGCCTAAAACGGATTGTCTGAAAGAGGGTACCCATGGAAAAATCCAGGCAATATGTGTTAAAGCTTGTCCCAATTCTGATCCTTGCACTTGTGATGACGGCAGTCCTCCCGGCCTGCTCCTTTATATCAAACCGGCAACCGGGTCCTGCCAGACCGCTGGTCATTACCACCCTGTTTCCTCAGTATGATTTCATCCGTCAGATCGCGGGAGACAAGGTCGAATTCAGACTGCTGATCCCTCCCGGCGTGGAACCTCATGCCTATGAACCCACCCCCCGGGATCTTGCGGATATTCGAAGGGCGGACCTGTTCGTTTATACAGGGGATGCCATGGAACCCTGGGTGAAGCAACTGCTGGAGGCTGACCCGGATGGTGGGATGCAGGTGGTGGATGCCAGCCGGGGAATCGAACTGTGGGACGGGGAGGAGTCCGGGGAGCAGGAAACAGAAGATCACGGAATCGAAGAACCGGACGCACATGAACACGACAGTCATACGCTGGACCCCCACATCTGGCTGGATCCTGTGCTGGCTCAGACCATAGTGGATAATATCACGGACGGCCTGGCAGCCGCCGATCCCGCCAACTCCCTCTATTACCGGGCTCAGGCGCTTGAATACAAAAAAAAGCTTCAGGAACTGCACCAGCGGTTCGAATACGCGTTGCAAAACACCCAAACGCGGACGCTCCTGTTCGGCGGACACTTCGTGTTTGGATATTTTGCCCGTCGGTATGGCCTTGACTATGAAACACCCTATTTCGGATTTTCTCCGAATGCAGAACCAGCTCCCCAGGCCATTGCTCAATTGATCCAAACCATGGAAAGCCACGGTTTGGATACCATCTTTTACGAAGAGCTGGTGCAGCCGCGGGTGGCTCAAGTGATCGCACAGCAGACAGGAGCAAATATGCTGCTGCTGCACGGGGCGCATAATTTATCCAAAGCGGAACTGGACGCGGGGGTCACATATCTGGACATCATGGAGCAGAACCTGATCAATTTAAAACTGGGGTTGGGAAGCCGTGACTGATCTGCTGAAAGTTCGAAATCTAAGCTTAAAATACGGGAGACAGGAAGTGCTCTCAGACGTCAGTTTTACGCTGGCTGCAGGGGACTATGTCGGGATTGCCGGACCCAACGGATCCGGAAAAACCACACTGATCAAAGCTATCCTTGGCCTTCTGACTCCCGCATCCGGGGAGATCCTGTTTGACCCGGATTTTTCCAGGCCGCAGTCCATTGGGTATTTGCCGCAGATCATCAAGCTGCACGACCGGATCTTTCCTGCCAAGGTGCAGGAAATCGTATCCATGGGGCTGCTGGCACAAAAGAAGGGCAGCAGAAGACTCACCCGCAAGGACCGACTCTGCGTGCTGAACATCCTGAAAAAACTGGAACTGATGCCGATCAGGGACAGCAGGATCGGAAACCTTTCCGGGGGCCAGCAGCAACGGGTATTGCTGGCCAGGACCCTGGTGGCCTCACCCCGGATGCTCATCCTGGATGAACCCACCAGTGCTCTGGACCCGAAGATCCGTGAAGATTTTTATAATATTCTAAAAGGACTCAATGAACAGGAGGGAATCACCATCTTGCTGATATCCCACGATATCGGCTCGATGGGCCGGTTCACCCGGAAAATGCTGTACTTGGACAGAAAGCTTATATTTTTTGGTACATACGAGGAATTTTGCAGATCCGAGGACATGACCCGGTACTTCGGCCCCCTGTCTCAACATCAATTCTGCTGGAGGCATCTGGATGGAACCTGTGACTGTGCTGATCGCTGAGGCGCTGCGATACGATTTTATCCGAAAGGCATTGCTGGCAGGTTCACTTATCGGCATTTGCTGCTCTTTTCTGGGTATTTTCCTGGTGCTGCGCAAGTATTCCCTCATCGGGGACGGGCTGGCCCATGTCAGTTTTGCCACTGTGGCCATCGCTCTGCTGTTGTCTGCCTCCCCGCTGCTGGTGACGATTCCGGTGACCGTTCTGGCATCCTTTTTTATTTTAAAACTGAATGAAAAGGCGGAATTGCACGGGGATGCAGCCATCGGACTGGTTTCTTCGACCGCTGTGGCCTTGGGGGTGCTTTTGGCCAGTCTGGGCAAGGGTTTCAACGTGGATCTGATGAGCTACCTTTTCGGAAGCATTTTGGTGATCCGGCAGGAAGACGTGGTGATATCGGCTGTATTGTCGCTGGTGGTGATTTTCATGGTGCTCTACAATTTCAACAGCCTGTTTGCTCTGACTTACGATGAGGAATTCGCACGGGTCCTGGGTTTGGGAGCAGGACGGATGAACATCCTGCTGGCGGTGCTGACCTCCATCACCATCTCCCTGGGCATCCGTATCGTTGGTACTATGCTGATCTCAAGCCTGATCATCTTTCCAACAGTGACTGCACTGCAGTTTTCCCGGGGATTTAAAGGCACTCTCTTATTATCTGCCTGCTTTTCGGTGGCCTGCATCCTGCTGGGAGTTTTTATTTCCTATATTTTAAACTTTCCCACCGGTGCGGTCATCGTGCTGCTCAACTGCGGCTGCTTTTTGCTGGCCTTCGGGCTTCGCCGCCTGCAAAAGCGCTGAGGCAAATTTGATTGCACTGCAAAAGGTACTTTCTGCAGCAAAATCAAATTTCAAATGAAATTGCAGGATCATGTATAAAAACAGCATGAAAATGTATTCAAATTGCGGATGACCTGCATTATGATGTATTCATGGTCGGTATAAAAATGCAGCTCGGAGGTTTGAAGCATGGATGGGATATATGGAATGGTACCCAGGGACAAAATGGTGCCCGAAGCAGTCAAGATGCGGGATTTTTATGATTTGAAACCGGATGCGCCGATTTATATGGAGGAATTCGGATTCTATTCACTGGAACGCTGGCAACGGGAAGGGCATATTGCCAAAGGGGAAAACCTGGCGAAACGCTTTGGATTCGATACAGGAGGGTTTGTCCCTGCAGGCCGTTTGGGATGGTGTGAAGCTGCTTTCTATCCTGCTTTTGAAGTCAAGGTGCTGGAAGACCGCGGGGATTATGAACTTGCACAAGACCATGCCGGTCGTCATGTGCTGTATTTTAAAGGCCGGCGAAGCGGCTTCATGCCCGAATATGTGGACCATCCCGTCAAAGACAGGAAAACCTGGGAAGAAGACGTCAAATGGCGCATGGATCCGGAAACCCCGGGAAGACTGGATGGTTTCGATGAGGAGATCATCCGTCTCAAAGCGGCGGCAGCACAAGGGAGAATGATCCGGCAAAGTATCATCGGCGGATATATGTACCTGCGCAGTTTAATGGGTCCGGTGGATTTGCTGTACAAGTTTTATGACGATCCGGAATTAATCCATGAATGTATGCAGACCTGGTTGATACTGGCGGACAGGATCACCGGGCGCTATCAGCAGCATATCACCTTTGAGGATGTTTTTTTTGGCGAAGACATTTGCTACAATAAGGGACAGCTGATCTCTCCGGACATGATCCGTGAGTTTTTGTTTCCATATTATCAGCAATTGCTGATCAATATTAAAAGACGCCAGCTGGATGCGGCCCGGAAGCTCCATGTTCAGCTGGACACAGATGGATTCAGTGATACTGTGATCGATTTGTACAGAGAGGGGATTGGAATGGATTATCTGAGCCCCTTTGAAGTGGCTTCCAATTGTGATGTGGTCAGGACGGGCAGGGAATATCCGGATCTTTTGATACGGGGCGGCATGGACAAGCGGGTATTGGCACAGGGCAGGGAGGCCATTGATCAAATGGTGGATGCGATCCTTCCGGTGATGCGCCGAAGGGGAGGGTATATCCCCACCTGTGACCATGGGGTACCGGAGGAAGTATCATTTGAAAACTACATGCATTTCCGCAACCGGCTGAAAGAATTTTCTAAATAGAAATCATTTCAGCTGTTGCTCATTCTGAAAAAAGTCTATCCAGGGATCATTGCTGTCGATCCTCAAAAGTGCAGCTTTCATATCGATGCCGTCAGGAGCGACCGTATCAAGTTCATCCCATGCGATGGGCATGGATACCGGAGCTCCTTTTCTCGCCCTTATGGAATAGGGGGCGATACTTGTGGCGCCTCTGCCGTTGCGAATCCAGTCAATGAATATCCTATTCGTCCGATTCGCTTTTCTTACATTGCTTGTATAACGATCCGGCCACTTCCTCTCCATGACTTCGGCGACACGCCTTGCAAAATCGTGAAAGGTATCCCACGAAACGGCAGGTTTTAAGGGTACGACCACGTGATACCCCTTGCCGCCGCTTGTCTTGAGGTATGAACGCAGCGAAAGTTCGAAAAGGATGGCTTTTATATCTCTTACGCCCTGGCGCACCCTATCCGGATCCATGCCCTCATCCGGATCCAGATCAAATACCATCATATCCGGCTTTTCGAGTTCGGTTGCACGGCTTCCCCAGAGATGAAATTCCAGTGTGCCCATCTGTGCTTCCAATAAAAGTCCGGACTCATTTTTGATATAAAAATAATCTTCCGTTTTTTTGTCACCTGTAAGGACAGATATTGTGACGATTTCCCGGTTGCCCGAACCGGGATGTTTCTTATAAAAACAGGATCGGGAAATCCCGTTGGGGCAGCGCACGATACTTATGATCCGATCGCATATATAGGGCAGCATGCGCTTTGACACCTGTGCATAATAGCGGACCACCTCCGCTTTTGTGATTATGGGATCATCAAACATCACCTTGTCGGGATTCGTGATCTTTACTCCTTTGATTTCCGTGACCCGTTTTTGCATTTTAATTTGATCCAATCGCCATTCCTTGTTCCGCTGTATACAGAATCCGCTTTTTTACCCACGATCCCTTCCATACCCAATTCACAGGCCGCTTTGAAACTTTCCTTTCCGTTTCCCATGACATGCTGGCTGTAGTGGAGGTTTTTGGGAGCATCCTGCATCAGTGCCATCAGAGTTTCTTTCCTCTGAATCAGGCGCTGTCCCCGAAGATCCGCGCCATCCAGAGCAAGCAGATCAAAAATTATATAAATGAGATTTTGAGTCTTTCTATTTTTTTTGTAATTTTGCAGCGCCTGAAAATCCGTTTTGCCTAATGCATCCGCAACGACCATTTCACCGTCAAGTACCATGGCCCTTCCGGCAGCCCAATTAAGGAGGGAAGAGGTGATGCAGCCAAACCGGTCTGTAAAGTCATTGTTGTTGCGGGTCATCAACCGAACGCTGTTGCCTTCCACATACGCGATGATTCTGTATCCGTCATACTTCAACTCATAAAGCCAGTCATCCCCCTTTGGGATCGTGCCCACAAGCTTGACAAGTTGTGCAGCAGCCCTGCTGAAAGGATTCCTCACGACTTTTTCGCGTTCTCCTTTTTCAATTTCCGCCATGGTACGACCCGTCCGGATGCTTGTGTCAAATTTGGAGATCGCGTCACCGGTTTTAGCATATTCGTCTTTTTCTTTCAGCAAAATCCAATTGTGCTTTAAAGTATCTGCTTCTGAATTTATCCGCACCAAAACCCACTTTCCTTTGAGTCTCGTTCCATTCAAAGCAAACGGAAGCAAACCCTTTTTTAGCCCTTCATCGACTTTCGCAAAGGGTTTCCATGTGCCCTCATCCCACAGCATCACCGTTCCACCGCCATATTCTCCTTTGGGAATCGTTCCCTCGAAGTTCATGTATTCAAGAGGGTGGTCCTCTACTTGCACAGCAAGCCTCCGATCCCGTGTGTCAGAGGAGGGTCCCTTTGGCACGGCCCAACTTAAAAGAGCTCCATCCCATTCAAGACGTAGATCATAGTGGTCTTTTCGGGCAATGTGATGCTGGATAATAAACCGAAGCAGCTCCCCGGATTTTGCTGTTTTGCCTTCCGGTTCGCCTGTGTTTAAAAAATTTCTTTTTTGGTTGTACTCATCAAGCTGATTTCCGGTCATATCCATCACGCTGGCATCTTTTTCTTATTTGCATTCTCCACGCTTGCTTTCAGTGCTTCCATAAGGTCGATAATTTTTCCGGCGTTTTCAGGTTGCGCAGCGACGACCTCCTTGCCGGAGATCTTTGTTTCGATCAACTTGTGCAGCTTGATCTGGTATTCATCTTTGTATTGTGAGGGATCAAAGGGTGTGTCCATCGAATTGATCAGTATCTTTGCCATGTTCAGTTCCGCTTCCGAGACATTGGGTTTGGTATATTGTTTTTGAAGTGCCCGGATGTCGTCGGCATAAAACATGGTAGAGATCAGGAGGCCCTCCTCCCGCGGGAGGATCGCCATCAATGTGTCTTTCACGCCTATGACAGCTTTGCCGATGGCAATCTTTTGTTCAGCCATCAGGGCCGATCGAAGCAGCTCGAAAGCTTTTTCGCCTCCCGCTTCCGGTGCAGCCTGATAGGTCTTGTCATAGAAGACAGGGGATATCTGGTTGAGTTGTGCAAAGTGAAGAATTTGTATTGATTTTTCCTTTTCTGTCTTTATTTTTTCGATTTCGTCGTCTGTAATGACGACATATTTATCCTCATCATACTCAAAGCCCTTTACGATGTCTTCTGCGGTGATTTCCCTGCCGCAGTGTGTGCATGTTTTTCTGTAGCGGATGCGGCTGTTGTCATCCTTGTGCAGTTGATTGAAATGAATATCATTATCCTGGGTGGCTGTGTACATCGCGATCGGAATCGCGACCATGCCGAAAGTGATAACGGATTTACGGGATACGATAGCAAACACCTCCGAATCATAGTGTATCCCTTTTCACCGGTTCCTATCACCGGTTTCTATCACCGCCGGGGTTTCCTTTCCTCTGCTGTCGACTTGAATCTCTTCAGGCGCAGGGCGTTTGTCAACACGGACACGGAGCTCAGGCTCATCGCTGCCGCTGCAATGATCGGGTTGAGCAGAGGCCCGCCCGCCAGATGGAGCACACCTGCTGCAACCGGAATACCGATTACATTGTATCCAAAGGCCCAAAACAGATTTTGCTTGATGTTGCGAAGGGTCTTTTTACTCAAATCGATGGCCGTCGGCACATCCAACAGGTCGGAACGCATCAGAACGATATCCGCGGATTCCATAGCCACATCCGTACCCGAGCCNNGATCCCGTCGCCGACCATGGCCACCTTGCGTCCTTCAGCCTGAAGCTTTTTGACTTCGTTGGATTTATCCTGGGGCAGAACTTCAGCCAGGACCCGGTCGATACCTACCTGCCGGGCAATTGTCGCTGCGGTTTTCCGGTTGTCTCCGGTGATCATCGCTACCTCAATGCCCATCCGATGCAGGTTTGAAATTGCCTCGCGGCTGCTTTTTTTCACCACATCAGCTACCGCTACGATCCCTGCCAGCCTCCCGTCCAGAGCGACATATATCGGCGTTTTGCCTTCCCCTGCCAGCCGGTCGGACGATTCTTCCAGCCCGGACAGAGAAATATCACGTTCCTCCATAAGCTTGCGGTTTCCTGCAAGCACGGTTTTGCCGCCTGTCTTTGCTTCGATCCCCTGCCCGGTGAAAGATTCAAAGTCTTCTGCATCGAAAAGTTTCAGTCCCATCTTCTCCGCGCTGTGGACGATGGATTGTCCGAGCGGATGTTCGGAGCGTTTTTCGGCAGAGGCGGTGAGCTGCAGGAGTTGTTCTTTCTCAGTGCCGGGGACAGGGATAATATCTGTGACTGCCGGCTTTCCTTCTGTGATGGTGCCGGTCTTGTCAAACACGATAGTATTGATCCTATGCGCTGTTTCCAGCGCCTCGCCACCCTTGATCAAAATCCCGTTCTCGGCGCCTTTGCCGGTGCCGACCATGATGGCGGTGGGAGTCGCCAGCCCCAGTGCGCAGGGACATGCGATCACAAGTACAGAAATAAAGATGGTCAGCGCAAATTCCAGATTTCCGCCGGTTCCAAAGAACCAGGCCGCTCCGGCAAGCAAGGCGATCACACATACGATAGGGACAAAGTAGCCGGAGACGATGTCCGCCAATTGGGCGA
>DOHE01000184.1 GCA_003535395.1 Clostridiales bacterium
TCTCCCCTCAAACTCTGCTCTGATCCCCATTTCCCTGCATTTATTCTTCAATGTGGCAATGATATTGTTGATAAAGGTTTCACGTTCTTTCCTTTTGGCTGCAACTTTTTTAACAATATCTTCATATGCCTGTGTATCGGTATATTTAAGTGAAAGATCCTCCAATTCCCATTTTATGGCATATACCCCCAGGCGGTGTGCCAGCGGAGCATATATTTCCAGCGTTTCTCTCGCGATCCTCAACTGACTTTCCCTGGGTTTGGCGCCCAGGGTACGCATGTTGTGCAGGCGGTCTGCGAGTTTGATCAGGATCACCCGTATGTCCCGGGCCATGGCAATGAGCATTTTCCGTAAATTTTCAGCTTGAAGTTCTGCTTTTGATGAATAATTGATCCTGGCCAGCTTGGTCACTCCGTCTACCAGTCCGGCTACATCCTTTCCAAATTGAGCCCCTATTTTTTCCAGATTTGAGTATTCGGTATCTTCAATGACATCATGCAAAAGTCCTGCTATGATGGTAGCTATATCGGATTCCAGGCCGGCTAAGACCTTTGCAACCTCCAGCGGGTGAACGATGTAAGGCTCCCCTGAATCGCGACGGCAACCTGCATGAGCTTCACTGGCCCAACGGTATGCTTCATCCAGAAGGGCCATGTTGCCTTTCGGGTTGTATCGGCTGATCATTTCCTTCAATTGTTCATAAACAAAATCCGGCATAATACCACCTAATCATAACCTGCAGTGACTCTTGTTCAAATTATAATCCGCCATGACTTAAATTTCCATCATCATCATCATCATCATCATCATCATCATCATCATCATTATTATTATACGGATGCAGTGCGCGATTCGGTATTGGGTTCACTGTCACTGCGGATCCGGTAGTTTTTAATGATCAGGTTGATTTGCTCACGGCCTTGATATGTATTCATTTCCAGTTGGTAGGCAATGTCCATCATCAGCGGACCGGTTCCGTTCTCAAGCTCCGTCATCCGCTGTACTCCGGCGTGATCCGTGATGTAATCCGAAAACCGTTGAACTTCCCTTGTCCCAAGCAGCAGTCCCTCCATGCAGGTGCCTTCGTGGATCATCGCCACTCGAAACACTTTTCCTTCCCGTCCCATCCGCCTGACCTGGAATACGGCCACTTCTTTCAGTCCGAACAACGGTTTGGGATTCCCCTTGCCTTCCGGTTCCATAACCTGGATCTCCCGTACCAGTCCTTCTGAAATGCTGCGGAACGGCAGGATCATGTCAATGCTGATCCTGCAGCATCCATGATCCGGAGGCCAGGAATATGTATTGCAGATGTTCTCAATAAAAGGCGGGATCTGTTCTTCCTGAAGGCTCATGCCTGCAGCCATGGCGTGGCCCCCATACCGGGTCAGCTGTTCCTTGCAGGCGGTGAGTGCCTGGAACATGTCATATCCTTCGATGGAGCGTCCTGAGCCCTTGACCTCTTCTACTCCCCGGGTCAACACGATGGATGGGCTGCAAAAGGCATCCCGGACCCGTCCTGCGACGATTCCTGCCACGCTTTCATGCAACTGGGGCAGAAATGCCACGATGATCCCCTGTTGATCCAGATTTTCTGCCCGGATCAATTCAAATACCAGTTTGGAACCTTCTGAAGTCATGGCCTGGCGTTCCCGGTTGAGCTGAACGAGCCGCCGGGCCATGGACTCTGCTTCTCCGGTTTCGCTGCAAAAGAGCAGCCGTACCGCCAGTTCTGCAGTTTCCAGCCTCCCGGCAGCATTGAAACAGGGGCCGAGGATGTATCCCACAGCATAAGTCCCTATATCTTTGCCTGAAATCCCGTTCACTTCCATCAATGCCTTTAAGCCTGTATTTTCTGTTTGATTGAGGATTTGCAGTCCTTTTGCAGTCAGGGTCCTGTTTTCTCCGAGCATACTGCTGATATCACAGATCGTGGCGACGGCCACATACTGAAGCAGATGCTGCAAAGATTCCGGGTTCATCCCCAATATCGTGTACAGAGCCAGGACCAGCTTGAAGGCAACCGCAGCTCCACACAAATCCTTGCAGGAGGAAGTGCAGTCCAGCCGCATAGGATTGATCACCGCGAGTGCGGGGGGCAGATCCTGTATCGGAAGGCCATTTGTGTCCTTTTTGACCTGGATTTCATGATGGTCAGTCACAACCACCTGTATGCCAAGTTCCCTGGCTTTTTGAAGGGCGTTATGTGCAGCAGTTCCATTATCACAGGTGATGATGAGATCAACTCCCATGGAAGCGGCTTTTTCAACGATGCTTATATTGATCCCGTATCCTTCCTGCTTCCGGTCCGGAATCATATAGTCGATATCTGCATCCGGTTCACAGTCCATGATCCCCCTGCACAGGATATAAAGGCTCATGATACCGTCCACATCATAATCTCCGACTACCAGGATCTTTTGCTGATCTCCCAAAGCGTCTGCAAGGATTTCAGCTCCGCGTTGCATGTCTGCAAGAGAGAATGGGTCTGTCAGTTCATTATTGAGAGGATTTAAGAATTCCATGGCCTTTTCCGCCGTGTCACAGCCCCGGTTGATAAGCAGGCGCGCCAGGGTGCGGCTGATCCCCATCTTCCCGGACAAGACGGATGCATCCCCTTTATAATTGTTCAGAAACCACTTTTCCTTTCTCTGGAAGATCATCACGCGCTCCTTTTCGGATTAAAATGAAAGGAAAGCCACGCGGGCTTTCCTTTAGATTACGTATGCTTGTTAGATCCAACCGTTGTGTTGCAAGAGTTATTTGAATTTTCTTTTACGGGCAGCTTCTGATTTCTTCTTTTTTCTGACACTGGGCTTTTCATAATGCTCGCGTTTCCTCACTTCGGCTAAGACCCCGGATTTTGAGCACTGTCTCTTGAATCTCTTAAGGGCACTGTCAAGAGATTCATTATCTTTGATTCTTACCTCGGACATTTCTATCCCTCCCCCCGACGGCAACAGCCTTGCATGCTATTATATCTTAACGGGCAAGCAGGTGTCAAGAGTTGAGCGTCAGCACAGTCAGCACCGTCAGCACCTTACTGGCGCGCAACTTCATGCATTTTTCGCAGTATCGAACCAGTAAGGTACCGGTAAGGAACCAGTAAGATACCAGTAAGGTACCGGTAAGGTACTAAAAAGACCAGGGAAGCGCCCGGCCGCCGATGAGATGAAAATGCAGGTGACTCACTGTCTGCCCTCCCTGGGTCCCTGTATTGGTGATCACCCGGTATCCTGTGTCCCGGATGCCCAGGGTTGCCGTGAGCTTGGCGATGACCCTGTATATTTCCGGCAGCATGGCATAGTCCACTTCTTCAAGCGCATTCAGGTTAC
>DOHE01000130.1 GCA_003535395.1 Clostridiales bacterium
ACCTCCCAGTCCGGATGATGCGGCGGATGCGCTGGCCGTGGCCATTTGTCATGCCAATGCCGGCACGCTGGCCAGGGGAGGGATCGTATGATCGCATATATTAAAGGCACGCTGGATCACAAGGGGCTGGATCAGGCCGTCGTCGAAGCCGCAGGGGTGGGCTACCGGATCCTGACTTCCCTGGGCACTCTTCAGGAACTGCCGGAACCCGGCAGCGTGGTGAAGATCCTGACGCATTATCATGTCAGAGAGGATGCAGCTCTGCTCTACGGTTTTCTCACCCGGGACGAACTGAACGTGTTTGAACTCCTGATCACTGTGTCCGGGGTGGGGCCCAAGGCAGCCCTTTCCATTTTGTCCAGTATGCCCCCGGCCAAATTTTCGATGGCAGTGATCGCCGGGGACGCCAAAGCCCTGTCCAGGGCTCAGGGAGTGGGACTTAAGACCGCCCAGCGCATCATCATCGAATTGGGAGACAAGCTGAAAAAGGAACATGCCGGCTTGAAAACATCCCACACCCCTCTCCCGGATAATGCTCCCGCTTATCAGGCATCCGCCGCGGCAGAGGCCATTTCCGCCCTTGTGGTGCTGGGTTACAGCCAGTCGGACGCATCCATGGCCGTGGGCAGTGTCTACCAGGACGGCATGAGCTTGGAAACATTGATAATGAAGGCGCTCAGGGGCCTTTCAGCGGTTTGATCCGCGGTTTGGAGGATCGCAGCGATGGGATTTGAAGCAGAACGGGATACAGGAAGCCCTGCCCGGGCAGAGGAACCGGAGAGACTTGTCCAGCCGGACGTGAAAGTGGAAGACCGGGACGAGATCAGTTTGCGGCCCAAAAGGCTGGATGAATATGTAGGCCAAAAAAAAGCCAAGGAGAATCTGCGCGTATTCATCCAGGCGGCGCGGCAGCGCAGGGAAGCGCTGGACCATGTGCTGCTGTACGGTCCTCCGGGTCTTGGCAAGACCACCCTGGCCGGCATCATCGCCAATGAACTGGGCGTGGGGATCAAGATCACTTCCGGTCCCGCGATCGAGAAGGCCGGGGATCTGGTGGCAATCCTTACCAATATCGAAGCCTGTGATGTGCTGTTTATCGACGAGATCCACCGGCTCAACCGGACGGCGGAGGAGTTTTTGTACCCTGCCATGGAGGATCATGTCGTAGATATCATTACCGGAAAGGGTCCCGGAGCCCGTGCCATCCGGTTTGCCATTCCGCCTTTCACCCTGGTGGGAGCCACCACCCGGGCCGGTCTGATCAGTTCCCCTTTAAGGGACCGGTTCGGGGTGATCGAACGGCTGGAAGTTTATACCCGGGATGAACTGAAAAGCATACTGGAGCGATCGGCATCCATTCTGAATATCTGCATCGATGAGGAAGGAGCCATGGAGATCGCCACCCGCGCCCGGGGCACTCCCCGCATCGCCAACCGGCTTTTAAAGCGGGTCAGGGACTTCGCACAGGTGCGGGGAGAGGGAGTTATCACGCTGGAAACCGCCAACATCGGGCTCAACGCCATGGGAGTGGATTCCATGGGGCTGGACGCCGTAGACCGGAACATGCTGCTTAGCATGATCCACAAGTTCAGCGGCAAACCCGTCGGTCTGGAGACTCTGGCCGCCACCATCGGGGAGGATGCTCGCACAATTGAGGATGTGTACGAACCGTACCTGCTTCAGCTGGGCTATATCAACAAAACCCCCCGGGGCAGGATCCCAACCGCGGCAGCTTATGAACATTTCGGGGAAGGCAATGCCTGGCCGCAGCAAATGCGTCTGAATACCTGATCCGTACCTTCCCGCCCGGCTCCACCTGGACCCGCCCGGCTCTACCTGGACCCGCCCGGTCCCACCTGNNCCCGGTCCCACCTGGACCCGCCCGGCTCCTGCCGTTTTTTCCAGGAAATATGCGGAAATACCCCCTTTTGGCATATAATGCCGCTACAAGCGATCCATCAAAGGGGGAAACGATCATGTACAAAAGATTTGATCCGAAATACTTAAGGCGGTATGCAGGCGCAATCGTCCTTTTTATCTTCATGCTGCCTGTTTTTCTTATCGGCGGCTGTGAGCAGGTGATCCCGGGATTTTTCAACAAGGGAAAGGCATCCCCGACGACAACCGTTTCGATGAGACCTCGCACGGGAGGTTACACCACTGCGGCAGCCGGTACCCAGGCGGCATCGGCTGCCGCACGGTCTGCAACCGCGGCTTCCCTGCAAAGCCTTGGCCCGGCGGCTGCCACTTTCAGCCTGGTGCCCGGCAGCGCAGAAACTGTCGTCACGATTTACTACCAGCTTGCAAACGGCACCCTGGTACCGGTATCCCGGAAGATCCCATGGCAGACAGGGATCGCACGCGCGACTTTAAAGGAAATGACGGATTCGGAAAGCCTGAAGCTGATGCTTATGCCGCTGGGTCTAAAGCCGGTGCTTGGCAGCGGGGTGGAAGTGCTGGGCATCAACATCCGGGACGGCCTGGCCACGGTGGATTTCAGCGGTCCGGTATTCAGCGCAGCCGGGACGGAGGAGGAAGAGGCATCCATCGTAGCGGCTCTGGTCTACACTCTGACCGGATTCTCCACCATCGACCGGGTCAGCTTTATGCAAAACGGAGCAGCACTTAAGCAGCTGCCTTTCGGAGCTGACTTAAGCGAACCACTCACCCGGGGCAACGTAATGATCAATGCTTCCAAGGCCAATCTGCCCACAGGTCTTGCCAAATCCGATCTTTACTTTTATACGGTTTACCAGGGGAATGCGGTGCGTGGGGATATCCAGTACCTCGTGCCCATTTCTGTTGAACATACAAAGGTGAACGGCGAAGAACTGCCGGAAAAGATCCTGCAACTCTACGGCATGAATTACGGGGATCCTCGGCTGATCTCCCTTGTCCCCAAGGAGGTGGCCGCCTCTCAGGCCGCAGTATCAGGCGATACAGTGCAGCTGGATACAGAATTGGCTGAAGCCCGGGCATTGGATCAGATCATGTACGCATTCAAGCAGCTGGAGGGGATCACTAAAATCAAAATCGGCAGCAGCCTGTCAGCGGCGGCTGAATTTCCAGCCTTCATCAACGCCTATCTGGAGTAAAGCCGGCTCTGCCGCCCGGATAATAAACCATATGCCCGGCTTGCAGGTCTGCCCTGAATTGTTATAAAATAGGCTCCGCACCTAAAATCGGCAAAGGAGCTGTTTCGATGTGCCATCTGTCTGATCCTGCGACGACACGGATCGTCGTCGCCACCGGGAACGACGGCAAAATGAGGGAGTTTGCCCGTATTTTGCAACCACTCGGTCTGATCATCTGCAAGGCATCTGAAATGGGCATTGACTGGATGCCTGAAGAGACCGGAAACACTTTTGAGGATAATGCAATACTTAAAGCCACACAGATTCATCAGGCCTTCCCCCCCGAAATCAGACTCGGCTCCATTGTGCTGGCAGATGACTCCGGTCTGGAGGTGGATGCCCTGGACGGAGCCCCGGGTGTGTTTTCTGCCCGTTACGGAGGCCCCGGATTCAGTGATTTGGACCGGTGCACCCGTCTGCTTCAGGATCTTGCGGAGGTACCGGAGCCGCAGCGGACCGCCCGGTTTCGGTGTGTGATCGCAGCGCTGATGACGGACGGGAGCGTGATCCTGGCCCGGGGAAGCTGCCCCGGTTCCATCGGCCGGGCGCCCGAAGGGGAGGGAGGATTCGGGTATGACCCGATATTCCTGCCGGAAGGTTTTGGGGGGAGGACCATGGCTCAGCTTGCTCCCGGAGAGAAAGACGACATCAGCCACCGGGGTCAGGCGCTGAAAGAACTGCTCAGGGTCTTGACGGGGGAGATGACG
>DOHE01000169.1:0-2207 GCA_003535395.1 Clostridiales bacterium
GGTCGGAAGAAGACATTGTGACCAGTGTGAACGCTGTGGTGCTTCAAATCGCTGAAACAGAACGGAAACTGCGCAACGGGCTGCTTAAAAAGGACGGGATCAAGTTCCAGGATACGGTTTACCGGGCTCTGGCAGTATTTTCCAACGCCCGCATCATGACCTCCGAGGAGTGCCTTAAGCTCATCTCAGAGATCCGGCTGGGAGTCAGTCTGGGACTGCTTAAGGATATATCGGTGCAAACTTTGAATGAACTCATGCTGGCGACCCGTCCGGCTACGATGCAAAAAAGTGCAGGCAGGCCTCTGGATGCCTCGGAACGGGATATTCAACGGGCAGAACTCATACGAAACAAACTTGGAAGGAGAGGATAATATGGCAGACGCAAGATTTTCAGAAAAAGCGACCAACGCACTGGAATACGCCAAAGAGGCGGCGGTGGAACTGGGCCATGGCTACATTGGCTCAGAACACCTGCTGATCGGCCTGCTCCGGGAGGGAGAAGGCCTTGCAGCCCAACTGCTGGGCAACCAGGGTCTGACCGCAGAAGGAGTGATGGACAACTTGAAACGTCTGATCACCAAGGACGGAGACGGCCAGGGAAAGGGGGAACCCATACCCACCCCCAGGATGAAAAGCATCATTGAAAAAAGCTATATGCTGGCCCGCAGCATGGGCGCTCAGTATATCAATACGGAGCACTTGCTGATCGCCCTGTTGCAGGAAGGGGACAGCGTGGGGACCCGGCTTGTATTTTCCATGGGCTTCGATGCGGGTAAATTCAACAAGGATATCCAGGCTACTTTAAGCAGCGGCGCGGCGGCCGGCGATGAGAACGACGGAGGAGAAGAGATCGATTTCAGCGCGCTGCAGGGTACTGAGGCAGCCATGCCCCCTCAGGGCAGGCCAGGAGGGCCGGCCGGTCCGGGAGCAGGCCGAAAGGGCGGGAACAAGACCCCCACCCTGGACCAGTTCGGCCGGGACCTTACCGCCATGGCCCGGGAAGGCCGCATCGACCCGGTGATCGGCAGGGAAAAGGAGATCGAGCGGATCATCCAGATATTGAGCCGCCGTACCAAGAATAACCCGGTGGTCATCGGGGAACCTGGAGTGGGCAAAACCGCCATTGTGGAGGGACTGGCCCAGAAGATTGTAGACGGAAAGATCCCCGAGCTGCTGAAAGACAAGCGGGTGGTGACCCTGGACATGTCCGCCATGATCGCGGGATCGCGTTATCGGGGTGATTTTGAAGAACGGCTCAAAAAGGCTATGGACGAGATCCGGAAGACGGGGAATGTGATCCTTTTCATCGACGAAATGCATACCATTATCGGGGCGGGAGCTGCGGAAGGGGCGATGGATGCCTCCAATATTTTAAAACCGGCGTTGTCCCGGGGAGAGATGCAGGTGATCGGCGCCACCACTTTAAACGAATACCGCAAGCATGTGGAGAAGGATGCCGCCCTGGAACGCCGGTTCCAGCCGGTTATGGTGGGAGAACCCACCCAGGATGAGGCGCTGCTCATTTTAAAAGGACTTCGGGACAAGTATGAGGCTCATCACAAGGTGGAAATCACGGATGCAGCCCTGGATGCAGCGGTTAAGCTTTCTGCGCGGTTCATCGCCGACCGGCATTTGCCGGACAAAGCCATCGACCTTATCGATGAAGCGGCGTCCCGTGTGAAACTCAGGGCTTTTGTTACACCGCCGGACGTGAAAGACCTGGAAGAGCGCCTCACAAGGATCACCGCGGACAAGGACGATGCCGTCAAATGCCAGGATTTTGAAAAAGCAGCCCGGCTCCGGGATGAGGAGAAAAAGGTGAAAGAAGAACTGGAGACGCGGCGCAAGGAATGGGAGGCATCCAGCCAGAAAACCGCTTCTGTAGTGGAAGAGGATATTGCGGACATTGTTTCCAACTGGACGGGGATCCCGGTCAAAAAACTGGCAGAAGAGGAAACAGAGCGGCTTAAAAACCTGGAAAATGTGCTCCATCTCCGGGTCGTGGGACAACATGAAGCGGTCAGCGCCGTTTCCAAGGCCATCCGCCGCGGACGGTTGGGTCTTAAGGACCCAAAACGTCCGGTCGGTTCCTTCCTGTTCTTAGGCCCTACCGGTGTCGGGAAAACGGAACTTACCCGGGCATTGGCAGAGGCCATGTTCGGGGATGAGAACGCCATGATCCGCATTGATATGTCCGAATATATGGA
>DOHE01000169.1:2300-2681 GCA_003535395.1 Clostridiales bacterium
TCATCATCATGACTTCCAACCTGGGCGGACGGATGATTACCGAACCAAAACGTCTGGGATTCACAGCAGGCAATGACAGCAGCGAAAGCAAGGATTACGAGCAGATGAAACACAACATCATGGGCGAGTTGAAGCGTGAATTCAGGCCTGAGTTCTTAAACCGTCTGGACGAGATCATCGTGTTCCACCCGTTGACCCGGGACGAGATCCGGCAGATCGTGCAGATCATGCTCAAGGCTGTGGCAAAGCGCCTGGAAGGTGCAGGAGTGAATCTGACTGCAACAGATGCGGCAGCAGACCTGCTGTCAGAGAAGGGATTCGATCCGGTATTTGGTGCACGGCCGCTGCGTCGCGCGATCCAGTCCATGATCGAGGACCGCA
>DOHE01000308.1:0-9251 GCA_003535395.1 Clostridiales bacterium
CGTTTCAACGATCCATTGGTCCAGGTTCTGGCCACTTATAAAAATAAATTCTGGTTTATCCCGGAAGTTAATCCCAGTTATACAGCCGGATATATCTACAACCTGGATATCCGCGATCAGCAGGGACTGCCTGATCCCCTGGACCTGGCCATGAAGGGGCAATGGAACTGGGATACCATGGCCGACATTGCCAAGATGGCCACTCGTGATTTCAACGGGGACGGGATCATTGACCAGTATGGTATATCTCTTTATGGACCAGCGATCCTGCCATATCACATCCTGACCAACAACGGCAACATTGTCGAGTATAAAGACGGAAAATACAATTTTGTAGCGGATTCGCCGCAGTCATTGCGGGCATTGACGTCCATCAGTGACCTGTATAATGTTCATAAAGTGGTGGAGCCATGGGGATCCTGGAACTGGACTTCATTTATCGATCGGAAGTTCTTCATTGTATATGAATCCATCGGCAATGCTCTTAAAGACAAAATGAATCTTAACGGTATCCGGTTCCGCGTGGTAGCCCCTCCTGTCGGGCCGGACAATACAGACGGGAATGCAGCCATGACCGCCAATTCCATGTGTTTTGTGATCCCTGCCATGCAGGCCGATCCCAAGGGGATGGCTTATCTGCTGACTGAATTATCGCAGACCTATGTAGATCCGGAACCATATATTGATCCTGACGCTAATTTCAACAATATCCTACAATACGTGTTTCCGGATGATCCTGCTTCTATTCAGTATTGGCAGGCACAGAGCAAGAAGATCAGCACATCTGCTCTGAATTACGGGGCATGGGGCACTCCTTTCCACCAGGTGGCTGCCTGGGTGCAGAACCAGGTGCTGATCCAGGTATCCAAGTCCAATACACCCGTGGCGGCATATGTGGATTCCATAAAATCTGCTATGCAGTCGAACATCAACTCTGTTGCCGGGCAATAACAGGCTGCATGTTACAGGCCTCTCCTCCAACAGGCAGAGGAATGTTCCTGTTGGAGGAGAGGCCTGTGATATAATTCCTTCTAACCGGAAGGAGCGTGTTAATCACTATGCCGAAACAACCGAACATCCTGCTGATTCTCAATGATGATATGGGATATTCCGATGTCGGGTGCTATGGCGGGGAAGTGCATACCCCCCATTTGGATTCCCTGGCAACCGGAGGGCTTCGCTTTACGCAGTTCTACAACAATGCCCGGTGCTGCCCGTCCCGGGCAGCCCTGCTGACGGGGCTGTATGCCCAGCAGGCCAGTGTCGGGCATATGATGCTTGACGACGACCTGGACGGTTACCGGGGGGATTTGAATCCCCATTCGGTCACCATTGCCGAAGTGCTGAAATCCAACGGATACAGGACATACATGTCGGGGAAATGGCATGTGACGCGCCATACGGACGGACCGAAACACAACTGGCCTTGCCAGAGGGGATTCGATGATTTTTACGGATTGATCACCGGAGCGGCCAACTACTACCATCCCCAGGATATTTACAGGAACAATGAGAAAATTGAAACCGGGTCGGGTTATTACATCACAGATGCCTTTACAGACGAGGCTGTCCGGCAGATCCGTGAGCATGCCGATGAATATCCGGACAGGCCATTTTTCCAATACCTGGCCTATACGGCCCCTCACTGGCCACTGCATGCTCCTGTGGATGAAATTCAGAAATACAGAGGTCGGTTTGACCAGGGATGGGAGATCCTGCGGCAGGAACGTATGCAGCACCTGATTGATATGGGAATCATCGATAAGGAATGGCAGCTGTCGGAAAGGGGTCCGGCACAAGCATCTTGGAATGAAACAAAGTTCAAAGAATGGGAAACACGGCGCATGGAAACGTATGCAGCTCAGATCGACCGGATGGATCAGGGAATCGGAAAAGTGCTTACAGCTCTTCAGGAATCGGGACAATGGGAGAATACACTGATTTTCTTCCTGTCAGATAATGGAGGGTGTGCTGAAATCCTGTCAGAAAAGTGGCGTCCCGGGGGGTATCGGGAAGAAGCTTCAAAAACTCTGGATGGCAGGGAGATCTGCTTTGGCAATATTAACGGAGTCATGCCGGGAGACGAAGATACATATCAGAGCTATGGACCGAACTGGGCGAACTTAAGCAATACACCATTCCGACTTTACAAACATTGGGTGCATGAGGGCGGGATTTCCACTCCACTGATCGTCCATTGGCCGGAACGCATTCGGGATCAGGGAGACTTGCGGCATCAACCTGCCCAGCTGCCGGACATTATGGCGTCCTGCCTGGAAGCCGCAGGCGCTGATTATCCAGAAAAATACGGGGATCGCAGGATCAAACCCCTGGAAGGAATAAGTATGCTTCCGGTGTTTGACAATGAACCCCACGGCCGAGAGGTACTTTATTGGGAGCATGAAGGAAACAAGGCAGTAAGGAAAGGGAACTTGAAACTGGTGTGCCAATTTTTAGAGAAATGGGAGTTATATGATATGTCAGAGGATCGGACAGAAACAAAGGATCTGGCGGCCAAATATCCTGAAATNNATTGTCTCAATCATATGAAGCATGGGCTTTGCGGTGCGGTGTAAAAGACTGGAAGGAAGTGTTGGATCGCCGCTTAAAGGTACGCGGGAGCGGATCAACGGGAGGAAATAAAAATGGCTGAAAAGCGACCCAATCTGGTTTTTGTATTTGCGGATCAACTGCGGCGCTGTTCTCTGGGATATGCGGGAGACAAATTGGCCTACACACCGAATATTGATTCATTGGCTTCCCAAAGCTTGGATTTTTATAATTGTGTTTCCGGTCACCCTGTTTGTTCCGCTTACCGGGCTTCTCTATTGACAGGAAAATATACGACCAGCACAGGTATGGTCATCAACGAAATCCGACTGAATCCAGATCACCACCCTGACACTTTTGCTCATGTACTGCGGAGAAACGGATACGAGACGGACTATATCGGAAAATGGCACATGTATGCCAATCAATTCGGCTACCATGACAAGCCTGAGAATTCCTTTATTCCTCCTGGAAAGCACCGCCTGGGCTTTGATGGATATTTTGCAGCCTATAATTTCCATCATCAGTATTACGGCGGATATTATCACTTGGATACTCCGGAAAAGATACCGATGCTCGGATACGAACCGGATAGACTGACGGATCTTTGCCTGAACAGGATCGATCATTGGGTTGATGCGGCTCAAAAAGGTAATGACCAGCCATTTGCAATTTTCCTGTCTCTGCCAACTCCTCATGACCCTTGGAGACCAAAGGATGCTCCTCCTGAACTTTTAGAGCAGTTCAAAGACATCGAGTTCCCCACACCGGATAATTATTCAGATACGCTGGATTCACATGGTGATCAGTGGTCCAACAAACAGAAATCACCGGAACAGATCCGTTCATGGATGCGTGTATATTACGCCATGGTAGCCAATATTGATGAGAATGTCGGCAGGATTGTGAAAAAACTCAGGGAATGCGGAATTGATGAGAATACGATCCTGGTGTTTTCTTCGGATCATGGTGAAATGTTCGGCGCCCATGGGCGGATGAAAAAGAATATTTTTTACGATGAAGCGGTGCGTATTCCTTTCCTGGTGTGTTATCCGGGAGTGTTTCCGGAAGGATCCCTCTGCGATGTTTGCCTGAACACAGTCGATATGATGCCGACTCTACTGGGACTTGCTGGAATTGAAGTTCCTGCTGCGGCGGAAGGAATGGATGTTTCCAGGAAAGCCCGGTTTGGCGAAGGCCCGGAACCGCTTTTTGCTTTCATGCAGAACACAGGAGCATGCGCTATATGGGAAGATGGTCACGAATGGCGCGCTGTTCGGGATAAACGATATACATATGCCATCTATCGCTCTGACAGACAAGAACTGATGTTTGACAATATCAAGGATCCCAGGCAGAAGTACAACCTGATTGGAGATCCGGATGCCCTGGAAGCAGCGGACAGGTTGCGGCGGGGCATGCGAGAGATCATGGAGCGCCTGAAGGACAAATTTGAGATTTCATCCTATTACCGCGACCATTGGGTCAGTCCGGATCGGAGGATACTGCGTACTGCCACTTCAGAAGTGAGATATACCTGATGGCAAAGCAACCTAACCTGGTTTTTCTGCTGAATGATCATCAGTTGCATTACCGACACGGATGGGAGGAAGGCCCCCGGATCCAGCGCATGTATTTTGACAGGCTTGCAGCGGAAGGCGTCCGGTTTGACAGGGCCTATTCAGTATGTCCCCTGTGCGGCCCGGCCCGCCGTTCTATGCTGACAGGACTGTACCCTCATCATCACGGGGAGATACACAATGACATCAACCACCCGTTCGATCGGGACACATACCTTGACCTGTTGGCGACGGCTGGCTATCGCAACTTTTATTTCGGCAAGTGGCATGCAGGACCGGGTAATGCCCACGACCATCATTGCGAAGGATTCAGTTATCCCAGCTACAATAATCCATATACAAAGCCGGAATACCGGGAGTACCTGGAGCGACATCATCTGCCGGAACCAGAGATCCTGGTCGAAAAAAATTTTCTGTGGAAAAAAGATACAGAAGGATGCATTATCCGACAGGATATGGGCTGGTGCAATGAGCACGCTTCGGGATTAATGCTGACACCCCGTGAGACGCATGAATCCTTTTTTTTGGCATCTTTGGCCTGCGATCAGTTGAGGGAGCTGTCGAGACAGAGATCTGACAGTAACGAGAATCGTCCTTTTTCGCTGCGGGTGGATTTCTGGGGCCCTCATCAGCCCTACTTTCCAACGATGGAATACGCCCGCCTGTACGATCCGAAAGAAATCCCGGTATATGGGAATTTCAATGATACATTAAAGGACAAACCGGATACATACCACGAAGAGGGGAATGCCGGAATCTCCATGAACGGACGTCTGATCCAGCCTAACCCGATTCCTTGGAAAGAATGGCAGAAAGTGCTGGCCCGCTGCTACGCACAAATCACCCAGGTGGATGCTGCCGGAGGAATGATCCTGAATTGCCTTGCGGAACTGGGGCTGGACGATAATACCTTGGTGGTATGGTCCGCGGATCACGGGGATGCCCTGGCCTGTCACGGGGGCCATTTTGATAAAAGGGCCTATATGCCGGAAGAAATGCTCCGGATCCCGATGGCCATACGTTTCCCGGGCAAAATACCGCCTGGCCAGTGCAGTGACCAATTGGTTTCCAACATGGACATTCCAGTGACTTTACTGGATGCTTCAGGATTAAATTTTCCCGGAGGGTGCGACGGACGGAGCCTGCTGGAAGTAGCCTCAGGGACTGGATCGGGGCCAGTCGGGCAGGATGATCTGATGTGCGAATCATACGGTCATGGTCAGAAAGTGTTTGCGCGAATCCTGCTCACGGAACGGTACAAATATATTCATACCCGAAATTATATGGATGAATTGTATGATCTTCAGAAAGATCCTTACGAACTGAACAACCTTGCCGTCAGGCAGGATTGCCGGGAGATCCTGATGGATATGCAACGAAGGTTGAAGAAGAAGCAGGCCGAGGTTGGAGATGATCCCGGCTTCATCATTGCTTCTCTTTATTAATGACAATGTGATGAGGCCAAGGCGCTAAAGAGCGATACCGCAGATGTCTCTCGCAGGGTGGAGAATGGAGAGCCAGTAGCAGAGGCTATCCGGAAGGCTGGAGGAGAGGCTGCCTCTTATGGACCGGGGTCTGCCCGGTATTGAGAAGGAGAAACTCCGGTAATTTTTTTAAATTGACGTGAGAAAAAAGTTGAAGTTTTGTACCCCAATAATGAAGCGACTTCCTCGATTGTGAGATTTGAAAGCCTCAGATGGTTTTTTGAGCTTTCTATACGCGCATGGATAATAAATTCATTGGGGGTCATTCCTTTATATCTGCGAAAAATACGAATAAAGTGGTCCTTTGAACAAATGAAACGTTCTGCAAGGTCTCCTATATCCCATTCTTCTTCCGGGTTGCGCTGTATTTCTTTGCATAAATCAATCACCTCAGCAAATCGGGAAGATTTAACAGAAGAAAAATGGAGATGATCATCTATGCGATTCAATTCCCGTAAAAATGCAGTAAGCCAAAAATTTGCCTCATTTGCTTTTTCCGTGGCTTTTTCTTTATGATTTCTGCCTGAGATAAATGATTCCAACATTCTTTCCAGCAGGTTATCAACAAAACTGATATTGTCTATAAATCGATGAAATGAAGGAAGATATTTTTCATCAGGCACACTATTATGATTTCTTAGGTATATTTCCTCCGTCGGAACCTGTTTTCATACTGGAGCTTCGATTGCCAAAAACCCTCATGAAATAAGGCAACAATGCCTTTTTTCTTTGAAAAAACTATTGATCATGGATCTTCATGGAATCTAATAGACCCTAACCTTACTTTGGGGACTATTCGCCGAAACGCTTGCGAACAGTGCGTTTGAAATTAATTTGAATTTTACAGCCTTGGCGTTGATTAGGGTTTGAAAGAAGCGGTATAAAATTGTTAAAATTAGTATTAAACAAATCATAATTGCATCATCACTATACCAGCGAAATACGTGAAAGCTTAGAGATCAGGCTACTTAAAATTATTTTTGCAAAATGCTTGCATTTTGCAAACGATTGTGATATAGTAGTTTCATGGAAACAATAGACCCTAATATATCGCTGGCTGATTACTTCAAAGATCCAAAAAACCCGCTGCATCGGCAGTATTTAGCCCTGCGCGATTTTTTCGCAGAAGGCAAAACCGCAGAGCAGATCGCCAAGGAGCATGGCTACACCGTCAGCACTGTTTATTCCCTGGTTCGTGACTTCAAAATCAAGCTGCGGTCAGGTCAGGGCGAGGATCCCTTCTTTAAGTCCATCAAGCCGGGCCGCAAGGAACTGGATAAGGACGGAGGCATTACACGCAAGATCGTAGATCTGCGAAAAAGCTACCTTTCCGTCCCGGAGATCAAGTCCAGGCTGGATGCGCTTAATATCAATGTTTCAGAGCGATATATCTCATCGGTGCTCGATGCGGAGGGTTTCGCGCGGATGCCGCGCCGGGACCGGGAGTTCCGGCAGGAAGCCACATCTGGCTGCAAGGAAACGCTCCAGGCACCAAAGTCAACAGGATTGAGCTTCAAGCAGGAGATATTTTCCTCCCAGATGGCCGGCATCCTGTGCTTTATCCCCTACATCGTACGGTATGGACTGCACGAAGCCATCCTTTCTTCCCATTACCCTGTTACGCAAAACATCAGTCGTCTTTCTGCCATCCTGTGTTTCCTTGCACTCAAACTGACCAGCATCAAGCGTTACAGTATGGATGATACTTGGTGTATGGACCGGGGGTTGGGCCTTTTTGCTGGACTGAACGTCTTGCCCAAGGCTGCCTGGTACAGTTCCTATTCCAGTGGGATCTCCCGGGAGATGAACCGTGACTTTCTGAAGAGGCTGCACAGAATATGGCAGGCCCATGGACTCCTGTCTGATACAGCCAACCTTGACTTCACGACCATTCCCTACTGGGGGGATGAAGATCCGTTCGAAAACAACGGGTCGGGCAAGCGGAACAAGGCACTTCCTTCTATATTATCTGTGTTGGTACAGGACCCGGATTCGGGGATCCTTTGTTACGGGGATACGACCGTGCGCCACAGAAACCAAAGTGATGTGGTCCTTGAGTTTCTGGATTTTTACAAGGAGGGGGAACAGAAAAACCAACCCCTTCGCTATTTGATCTTCGACAGCAAGGCTACCTCATATCAGAATCTGAATGAGCTCAACCAGCGGGGGATCCGGTTCATTACAATCCGGCGCCGGGGGGAAAAACTGGTTGAACATATTCAGCATATTCCGCAGGATCAGTGGAAGTCGGTCCGGGTGGAACAAAGTAACGGCAAGGGGCGTACGATCAAGGTATATGAGGAAACAACAGGTGTCCGGGATTACAAGGGAAAACTGCGGCAGGTATATATCACCGGAAACGGCAAACTCAAGCCGGCCATTTTAATTACGAATGACTTTGATCTTCCGCTTAACAAACTGGTCAGAAAATACAGCCGGCGATGGCTGATTAAAAAAGGTATTTCCGAGCAGATTGAATTTTTTCATCTTAACCGAAATTCATCCGGCATGGTAATAAAAGTCGATTTTGACTTGACGATGACCATTTTGGCTCACAACCTTTATCGCGTGTTTGCGCAGGATTTGGAAGGATACTCCCATTGTGAGGACGAGACAATTTTCAACAAATTCATTCAAAATGCAGGAGAAATTGAAATCAGCAATTCATCCATTGAAGTAAAATTAAAGAAGAAAAAGAACCTGCCGATGATCCTGGATGTTATGAGTGATATTAAAGAAATTAAAATACCCTGGCTTAAAAAATTAATTCTAAAAATTTGGGCGTCAACTTCCACGTAGGGGGCCTTTTTTCCATGAAGATCCATGTTGATTTTTCATCCCGTATGTGTTAAAATTTAGGTATATTATTAGGTATGGGGTGCACATATGGGTAACTATTCAGTGCCTGAATTGATCCGAAAGCAGAAGCCTAAGGGGACCATGGTAAAGAACATATCCGGCTATTTCTATGTTTACGAGTACAAAAGCATCAAAGGTGATGATGGTAAGCGCAGGACACAGATGGGTAATCTAATTGGTTCGATCAAACCGGGCATCGGGTTTGTTCCGAACAGCAGTTTTCGCTGCGATTCGGAGATAAGCACTCTGGAATTCGGTGAATACGCAGTCACGCTTGCAAATTCACATCAAACACTTGCCCTGCTCAGGGAATGCTTCAACCCTGAAGATGCCCTTTTGATTTATACAGTCTCAATCATCCATTTCATACAGGGATTCACCTATATGAAAGATATACAGAGCTATTATGACATGAGCTATCTTTCAATCAAGTACCCGTCACTTAAACTCGGGTATGAGTCGCTATCCTCATTGTATGACAGCCTTGGCCGCCGGCAGGGTAGCGTTATAAAAATGGAGGAAAAGCTTGTCGCTGCTTCTTTCGGGCAGGTGGCCATTGACGGACATGTGATCGGATGCGTCTCCGGCGAGAACGATCTGGCGGTAAAAGGCTACAAGTTCAGCAAGATCGGGGAGCCTCAGATCAACCTCCTGATGGCATATGACATCAATACGGGAATTCCCCTACTTTCAAGAATCTATGAGGGAGCAAGTACCGACAAGGTCAGTGTTAAGGACCTGACAATGCAGGTTGAGCTCAAAAACATGCTCTTTGTCA
>DOHE01000308.1:9317-9778 GCA_003535395.1 Clostridiales bacterium
ATCGAATACAAGGACGAAATGATCGATGGAAACCGTGTCATCACGTACAGGGATCTGAATGAGTCGGCTGCTGAGCAGACGAATTATCTTCGCCATATGGGAATGAGAGATAAGGCCTATACTCAGGAAGGATTCGATAAACTAAAGGACTTTATGGGCGTGATTGTACTGCAGACAAGCATCTTGGGCAAGACTCCCCAGAAGATCTATGAGATCTATAAAAAGCGCTGGACAGTCGAAACCTATTACAATTATTTCAAAAACAAGGCGGATTACGGTTCTCTCTACCAGCAGAATTATTACAAGACACAGGGACTTGCATGCATCATGCTTGTAAGTTCTCTTATCCGGAGAGAGTTCGAGAATGCTGTAAAGGCCGTAAAGGGCAAAAGTGCTCAGGACTGCCTTCTTGACGCCCGCATGGTCAAGGCAGACAAGAGGCGCGGTGTATGGGCGGTATG
>DOHE01000054.1 GCA_003535395.1 Clostridiales bacterium
ATAACCCTTTCCATCACATGGAGAGCTGGATGGTCTGTCCCCTGCACCCAAGCCATCTCATTGCCACCGGACCACTCGATGATGGAAGGGTGGTTCCGGATCTGCCTTACGATATTTCTTACTGTATCCTCCAGGTTTACCAGAAATTCTTTATCCCGTTCGGGCAGGCAATTTGCCATCGGGAACTCCTGAAACAGCAGGATACCTAGTTCATCCGCAAGGTCGTACATCCCCTCCGGAAGGATCACTCCTCCGCCCCAGAGCCGAAGTGTATTGATCCCCGCCGCTTTTGCAAGCTGCAACAAACGGGGTCCGCGTTCCATGATCCTGCCAAATAGCAGGTCGGGGGGGACCAAATTGGATCCCATGGTACGAACTGGCCGGCCATTGACGATCAGCCGAAAAGGATTGATGAAGTCCTCCGGGGCGCCTTCCACCTGTTCCCAGCGGATCTCACGGATCCCGGTCCTGACTGTTTTCGAATCGATCACCTGTGCTGCCATGTCTTCCAGCCGGGCTTCCACTGTATACAGAGGCTGCTCCCCCTGTCCGCAGGGCCACCATAGGGTGGGGTTGTGGACGGTGAGCACAGCCTCTATCCTGTTGTTCCCCTTTTTCAGGCTGACCAACTGTGCTATGCTTTCGTCAGCTCCATTCCCGGAAAGGATGAAAACAGTGCGACAGTCCAAATCCCGGTCACTGTCTACTTCGATACTCACTGGGACAGAGGCCTCCCTGTGGCTGCCGTTCAACCTGCTGGACACCTGTATCCAGGCGATCCGGGCCGCACCGGTTATTTCAAGGCAGACATCCTTCCATATCCCAAGTGTCCAGATGTTTGTTCCCCAATCATAGGAAAAATTTGTCGGGCTTTTCAGCCTTTTTAATACCTGACGTGTACGGTTCACCCCCTGGATGAAGTTATAGGGGGTTTTACCGCCGCTGTATGCACCGTCTGAAGCGATCAGACTGGGGACCAGCACCTCGGGCATTCTATTGAGTTTGACGATAATACGGTTTTTTTCTTCTCTTTGAATTGTATCCGACACTTCAAACCAAAACTGCTGATACATGCCGGCATGGCCGCCGATCCGTACCCCGTTCAGCCAAACTTCACAATCTTCATCAACTCCGCCGAAGACAAGGTGGACCCGCTGATCCGGGTCAGTCCCGTTTATATCGAAATCTCTGCAGTACCACCAGTCGTGCCGGGCTGCATCCGCCAGAGCTGGATCCCCCACGCCATACCACAGCGGTTTGAAAATATGGGCAGTCTCCAGGTCACTTTGGATATTCCCTGGCACCAAAGCCCGGACCCATCCGTGCCTTCCCCCGGTCAGGGGTGCCCCTGCCAGGAAATCTTCCGGGTTGATTTCATCCTTCCGGATATGCCATTCACTGCCGCTTAAAGAAATTCGACTTGCCATTAGGTATCCCTCTCTCTGATTTCAATTATAAACCTTCCGTTTTTTCTTCATTGTTTTTGTTGTCATCAGGAGGCTCAAGGCCCGCAAGACCTCTTTCGCTATAATAGAACGGAGCTTTGGCATAAGCACAGGCCGTGCCCATGAGCATCTCAGTAGTCAACTGATTTACAACGGTTGCATATTTTGGATCATAATAAATATTTTTACATTCATAGGGATCCCGGCGCAGGTCATAAAGCTCTCCGCGGAATTCCTGAAGGCGTGCGGCTGCATTCCAAATCAATCCTGGCATATATGAAATCAGTTTCCAGTCCTCGTTCCGCCACGCCCATGCGGGGCCCGCCTGACGTTCAGTTCCGCAGTGAAATTCCGAAAATGCACCCGTTCGCCTGGTATTGTTTAGAAGATCCAATCCCGGAAGCATAGGATTGGGCTTGACACCTGCCGCCCGGACCAGGGTTGGGACGAGATCAGTGAGTTCAGCTGGCCTGTCATCCACCATGCCCTGTTTTTCCTTTGGCACCCACGAACCTGAAAGGATGAGGGGAACACGGATGCTGTTTTCACACAGGTTGAATTGACCAAAAGTATGGTTACGCTCTCCCATCATGTCCCCATGATCAGAAGTAAAGACGATCAAACTATTGACCAGGAGCCCCGTTTCCTGCAGTTTGTCCAGGACTTTCCCAAAATAGGCATCCAGCCAGCTGCAGTTGGCCCAATAACGTAATGTGGTCATTCGGCGCTGCATCGGGCTGAGCTTTTCCCATGTTTCCTTCCAGGCTGCATACTGTCCGCGAAGAGCCCGGCTGTTTTTTCGGATCTCCCGCAAATGGGTTTCCGGTTCCTCTGCCCATGGTGGCTGGGGAACATCGGGTATATCCCTGATATCGTAAAGACCTTCGAATTCACTGATCACATTGAAAGCTGCATGCGGCTTGTAAAAGGAAAGATAGAGGAATAGCGGCTTTTCAGGATCTACCCTTGTCTCCAGATATTTCAGGCATTGATCTGCAATAAACCCGTCCCGATGCTGTCTGGCTGGAACCTGGCTGGTACATCCCAGATAAGAAGCAACATTGGCTCCATTTCCGAAATTTTTGCATTCCTGCCGATTCCACTCATATCCTTCCGGGTCGATCTCCTCCATGTTTATGCAGCCTTTTTCATACAGTGCTCCGTGCCCCTTGGGAGTACCGTCAACACGGTACTCAAAACCGCGGGTGGATGGTTCTTCTGCATATCTGCCATGGTTCCAGTGCGTCTTGCCAAATCCTGCGGTCTGGTACCCTCCCTGGCGCAGAATCTCGGGCAGCGGAAGGGCTGGCAGACGGTCCTCAAAGTATAATCCACTGCCATTTTCACGAACCCCCAGCTGAGAAGCATACATCCCAAACATCATGGAATTCCGGCTGGGCACACAGGCAGGGCACTGGCAAATCGCCTGCCTGTATAGGATCCCCTGTTTCGCAAGTCTGTCCAA
>DOHE01000051.1 GCA_003535395.1 Clostridiales bacterium
CTGCCACCCTTCCCCTGGAAAACGACATCGGTAAATTGAAAAGGTCCTTCCGGGCGGTCTGATACAGCATGGGCAATTTCACAGCATACGCCCCAGCCCTGATGCCCCGCTTCCAACGGCCATCGAGATGCGAAAAGATGAACTTTTCCATCCGGTCCATCGATGGGTGATGTACACCATATATGCCATTTGTCTGTTTCATCAAACAGATCTCCGATATATTCCAGACTATTGAAAAAATCAGACTTCAAGTTGTCCGGGATCGGCTGGTATCCCGGGTTGGGATCCAATGTCTTCATCCGGCTCCTCCCAGAAGGATATTCTTGATGAACCGGGCGACTTCTTTGCCTTGCAGCACTTTGCCTTCACTGTTCCAATGAAACCGGTCTTCCAGCTTGTACTTTAATTTGTTGATCATGAATGCATATAAGTCGTTCACAACAATGCCATGTGACTTCATTATTTCAAGTGCCATGCGGTTTCTATCAACAATGATGGGATTGATCATTTCATTCAGTTTTTCCGGATTTCCCAATTCTGTAACCGGAGTCGTGCTTGCCCAGACAAGCACTGCCTGTGGTGCGGATGCCTTGATCACATTGACATACTTTTTCATCAAATTTTCATATTGGCCTTCCGGGATCCTTCCTTCCGGCCATCCGTGCAATCCGATATTAAAGTGTATCATCGTGTACTTCCTGGCTTTTGTATGTTCTTCCAGCTCTTTATGCAGATCCGGACAATTTTCATGCATCCCCGTAACCCAGAAATCTGTAATAGCTATTTCAGAAAGTTCGGATCGTACGGTTGCCGTATATCCACTGACGATGGAATCTCCTATAAGCAAAACTGAAGGTAACTCCTTATCTGTTTTTTCCAGGGTAAATTTGTTGATTTTATCATGTATCATGCTGATATTCATCCTCCTTCCAGATATCCACAGGCACATCATTGTTCAGTTTCTCTCCGGGAGTGCTGCGACCATTTTCCACCTGCTTCTTCAGCAGCGCTACCATGCTCTTTACCTGATCCGGATATATGTCGCAAAGGTTGACCATTTCACCGGGGTCCCGCTCCATGTCATAAAGCTGCACGAGCGGCAAGCCTTCCCGGACTGCTTCGGCATCGTTTTTCGTCCATCCTCCGGAACCGGGGCAAAGCACCAGCTTCCATTTCCCGCTCCGGATCGCAAATTTGCCTGCGATGGAATGATGTACTGCAGTTTCCCGCATATCAGCTGTCATTGATTCTTCGCGGAAAAGGGGCATCATGGAAATGCTGTCCTCTCCGGCATTTTCCGGGAGCGATATGCCGAGCATGTCCGCACAGGTTGCCATCAGATCCGTCAGACATACCAACCGGTTGCAGGAACTGCCTGGTTGGATTACCCCCGGCCACCGGGCAATGCAGGGAATCCTGTGACCACCGTCCCAGGCATCCGACTTGCTTCCCCGATATCCTGCACTGGGATCATGCCCCTGCTCCTTCATCTGAGCCATCCCGATATAATGGGCACAGCCATTGTCGCTGGCAAATATGACCAGCGTGTTTTCTTCCACCCCGTACCTCTTCAGTGAATCCAGGACACGGCCGAAGACATCGTCCGTCTCCAGGACCAGATCAGCATACAAGTTATTAAGGCCGCTTTTCCCGATCCAAGGCTTATTGACAGACAGAGGCGTGTGGGGCGATGTCATCGGCAGATAGAGAAAAAAGGGCTCCCGGCTCTGCGCACGTTCCCGGATATAATGATCAGCTTTTTCCGCAAAGGTGGGCAGAAACTGCTCAAAATGCCAGTAGGGCATGGCGGGTCCCTGCGGACCGGCAAGGTTATCCCCCAGCAGTCGGGAAGGCAACCATTCTGACGGGATCCCGACGGTCCTGTCATTTTCGATATAGCAGTAGGGTGGCCAGTTGGGGACATCCACCCCAAAGTAATAATCAAAACCCGCTACTAGGGGCCCTCCCCGTACAGGTCTGGAAAAAAGGTCCTTCCAAAGCTCAAGCTGCTGCTGTGTGGGTTTCGGTGTATCATATGCTGTGCAGGGTTTCTTCTCCTTTCCGGGCAGCACATCTTCCGTTACCTGAAAATCCCAGCTCATCCCCAGGTGCCATTTGCCCAAGCAAGCGGTATGATACCCGTTATCATGCAGAAGTTTTGGTACGGTCACCCGATCCTCAGTGATCAAAGCATCTCCGTATAGACCCACGATCCCTTTCTGCAGTCTTGAGCGCCAGTTATAACGTCCTGTGAGCAGGCTATACCGGGACGGTGAACAGACAGCGGAAGAGGAGTGGGCATCGGTGAATACCATACCCTCCCGAGCCAGGCGGTCAAAGTTGCGAGTTTGGATTTTCCCTGCAGGGTTCAGGCACGAGACATCGCCATACCCCATATCATCCACCAGAAAATATACGATATTCGATCTTTTCCAGTTCATCACCATCACCTGCCTGCGGGTATTTTCGTCCGGGCAATCCGAAACCCGATGGAATTTGGTCTATCACTGGGCAATTTTACACTCCGGAAGGAAATCTGACTGCTTTGGGCACTCTGGTACCAGCTGCTCCCGTGGTAATAACAGAACCCGTACCCATCCGTATCATTGACCCATTCCGACACATTTCCCATCATATCGTATACACCCAACCGGTTTGGCATCAGTTGCCCTACGGGTTGGGTTTTTCCATCCGAGTTTTTCATATACCAGCCGATCTCTTCCAGCTTTTTGCCGGCATAAAGTGATGCTCTGCTGTCCTTTCCCCCGCTTGCAGTGTAATCCCACTCGGTGGAGGTCAGCAATCTGTAACCTTCCAGCTCCTCAAGCGATTTTTTCAGCTTGTAACCGCCCGTTGCACTCTTATCTGCTTCATAAGCTTCTTCCAGTCCTTCTTTTCTGCTCAGCCAGTTTGCATATTCCACTGCATTTGTCCATGAAACATTCACAACGGGCCTGTCCTCCCTCCCCCATCCGTAATCAGCCGGTTTCCCAGCCCCGGTCTCCGCGCAATAATGGCCATAATCTGCAAATGTCACTTCATGCATACCTGCATAAAAATCATAGTTCAGGCGGATCGTTCCCC
>DOHE01000089.1 GCA_003535395.1 Clostridiales bacterium
ATCTCTGTATTGAGCTGGTCTGCAAAGGCCTGGATGTCCTCTGCCTTGAAGCCTCCCGGGTTTTCTGAATGGGCAAGCACCTGGCGGGTTCCCTGCAGAAAGTCCGCATGGTCCGTCGTGATGAGGGTGTCTCCGAAATCAAACAGGATCATGGCCGGTTTTTTCAACAGATAGAGTTCGGGCAAAAGCAGCACAATGCACCTCCCACCCTTTTATACCCGAAGGCATCCGACTTGTCAATCACTGTCCTGGCGGTCCTGGCGCGGGCAGGATTGATTCCATCGATTTATTCTGGTATTCTATCGATATGGAGCCTATACCCGTAAATGTCAGGATCAACTCTGCCGGAAAAGTTTACTGTCCGCCGGAATGGAGCTGGAAAACAGAAGGAAAGATGCAGGATTACGATGTCTGGGCCATCCTTGGCGGAGAAGGGTCGTTTATCGCTCCCGAAGGCACGTTTCAGCTAAGGGCTGGAGATGTCTTTATTTTAAGACCCCATGGCCATTATACCGGCATCCATGATCCTGCTCATCCACTGGTAGTGATATTTGTTCATTTCAGTTATCTGGACTTTGAAAATAAAGAAATTTATCCGGGAGAACCCCAGCTTCCGGCTTTTCACCGTTATATAGAAAACATGAATTTCCCAGTCAGCCTGCTTGAACGGGCCATGCATTCCTGCCCGTCTTTTGTAAACAGGACCGGGGAAAAAGATGCCCGGCTGCAGGAAGCCAATATATGGTTGTCCGCCTTTCTGCATGAAATCCAGCGTATTGACCGGAGGATGCAGCTTTCTTCCGGTGAAAATTCCAGATATTCGGAAATCAGCAGGCTCTGTGAAAAGATCATCCGGGATCCCGGACGCGACTGGCGGATCGTGGATATGGCGAAAAACCTGCATTACAGCAAGGACCATTTCATCCGGATCTTCCGAAAATACTGCGGTCTGACACCCAATGAATTCATCCTCCAGACCCGTATGGAAGCCGCCAGGAACCACTTGCGGCTGTCGAACCTGAGCGTTGGTCAGATCGCCCGTATTCTGGGCTACAGGGATTTTTCCTTTTTCACACGGCAGTTTAAAAAACGCACCGGACAGTCCCCATCATCCTTCCGTTCCAGCCAGCTGGAATGAACCCGGCGTTACCGGCCTGCAGCCCGAAGCACCATGGCCTGGTGCTGCCGGATGTAATCAGCGGAGGTGGTGGTGCTGTGGGAAGTGCTGCCGGACAGGTAAAGGTCGAAGTGGCCAAGTACCCCGTTATCCGTGATCATTTCCACACTGTGGGGCATCCCGGACAGGGAAGCCGCGATATTCATTCCGTCCTTGAAAACCACCACAGCCCTGGGGTTCCACTGCCAGGACCCAAACAGGCTTCGCATCGCATCTGTATCTGCCCGGGTCAGCGGCTCCACATCTGAATGGTTGTATCCGCCCATCATGACCATCCGGAATGGCTTCCCGGTCAGGGTATCCACCAGAGTGAACACATCTCCCCGTTTCAGCAGGTATTGCCCTTCCGTGACCCAATCAACGATTTTACCGGTCCGGGCGGGTGCCGTCGATTCTCCCGGGGTCACCGTATATGAGCGGGGAGCATACCCGGAGATGGCTATTCTATCCCCGGCACTTAGCCACTCATCCGGCTTCATATAGTTATAGGTAAGTATCCTGGCTGCAGAAGTGCCGTACAATGCGGCCACAGATGTGACTGTATCCCCGTACCGGACAATATGCGTCACTGCCGGCCAGGTCAGGACCGGAGCCGGCGAAGGGGCCGGCGAAGGGACAGGAACAGGTGCAGGCTTCCCTCCTGCGTCTGAAAACGGAATAAAGAGCTGCTGTCCGATGGACAGGATATCACCGGAAATTCCGTTGGTGCCGCGTATTTCGTCAACGGTGGTATTGTAATTCCGTGCAATAAGCCATAAAGTTTCCCCTGCTTTTACAGTATGCAGCAGCCCGGTCAGGGTGACCGCTTTCACCTTCAATGCCTGCCCGGTATAAATGATGTCGCCGGAAAGATTGTTGAGCTGCCGGATAGCGGGCACAGTCGTGCCATATTGATTCGCAATGATCCAAAGACTTTCTCCGGCAGCAACCCTGTGCCAGGTATATTGGACCCTCTGGACCGGTTCTGCCACTCTGAGCTGCTGTCCGGGGTATAGGGTGTCATCGGTAAGGGAATTGATTTTTTTAAGAGTCGTCACACTGATATGAAATCGATTGGAGATCCCCCACAGCGTATCCCCTGGCTGGACCGTGTACATTCCCGCAGTTACACCAGAAACGGTTCCTGTGCCTGCAATGGTTCCGGCACCGGCAGAAGCCCCGGATGAAACATCCGCAGAGGCAGCGGATACAGACTGGGACGCAGCCAGCAGGATGCCTCCCAAAGTAGCTGATGTGATCATCATGGAACCGATCATCAGTTTGACTGCCGTGACCTTGACCCCCTTTAAGTGTTCGCTGGTATAGTTTTTGATAGCTTCCTGCAGCCGGGAAGCCTTTTGGGAAAGCTTGTCTCCCCATTCCCGGGCAAACTCCCAGGCAAACTCCCCTGCAAATTCTGTATTGTCCGGGT
>DOHE01000078.1 GCA_003535395.1 Clostridiales bacterium
GAGACTGCTTGTTCCACTGGAACGTGCCCCGGTCGTTATTGAAATCCATGGACCAGAACAGCCTGATTTTCAATTTGGTGTATGTCCCCGCTTCGATATACACCTTGCCTGCCAAGGCCACTTTCTTCCCCTGATCTTCCACCGGTGCAAGTGGGACATACAACTTGCCGTCGTTCTTCACCATGCCGTACTTGATGCAGTCCTCGTCGCTGGGCAAAGGGAGATGATCCGGATTATCGGCCGATATTTCCGCCATGGGGTTCACGGTCATGTCTTTCCGGCTGTACTCCGAGTCCTGGATATTTCCTTCCTCATCATAAGGCCAGTCATAGGTCTGCATCTTTTTGTACAGATCATCCAGATCCTTAGGTTGTATTTGAAAGTCCACATATCTGGGGTTGCCGCTGGTTTCGATCGTGATCTCATAGAAATCCTGGAGTTCACCGTAAGAGAAGGGTGAGATATCCAGGTTATCCGGGACGCCGTCTCCGTCATTGTCCCGGTCTAAAAAGTCGGGTACCCCATCGCCATCGGTATCCTTAGCGGGGTTCAGATAGTTTTCTTCGCTTTTTCCCGCTTCGACTTTCCCGGAAAGCATTATTTCAGTGTAGTCCGGTATGCCGTCGCCGTTGGTGTCCTGGTTTAATGGGTCCAGCCCGTTCTTCAGCTCATAGAAGTCTTTCAGCCCGTCCTCATCGGTATCCGGTTTTTCCGGCTCGGTACCGAATAACCGCTCCAGTTCATCCGGCAGGCTGTCGCCATCGGTATCCTGTTTATTTTCGCAATTATCCAGGAGCTGGTTCAAGTCCAGTTTTGTATAGCCATTGGTCATAACCGGTGTGGAACTGCCGCCGGAACCGTCTCCTTCTCCCAAGGCTAATAGCATGCTCATGCTTTCTCCCATCATGGATGATGCGACGGAGTTCATTAATGAACTGCTTATTTCATCCGAAATTGCACCTGCCGCCTGTGTGTTGCTCCCTGTACTCCTTGCTTCGGCAGCCGGAGCCAGAATAGCTGTGCTTAGGAAAGTTATAACCAGAATCAAACTTATCAGTTTTTTCAATTTCTTTTCCCCCTCCTCTATAGCAAAGTAAATTTGTCCTACCCTACTGCCCACTTTCATCAACAGGCTTTGCATCTTTGGGAATCTTTATGGAAACCGGCTGACCGAATGCATCGAATATGCAGTATTGTTTTATATCGCCGGAAATCTGTTTACCTTGAACTTTCTGATTGATCCGGGCGTCAATGTGGAATTCCCTCAAATGAAAGGTTTGCTCATCGATCAGATAAGATACGCCGGCCTTTTTGACCATATTTTCAATCTCCTCAGTCATAAGGCCTTGAATGCCCTGCAGCTGCTCCATCAGCTCCGGACTCGCCTCCATAATGCTTTTCCAGTCCATGGACTGTTTCAGTACAAAGCAGGCATGGCCGTTTGATTTTTCCTTTCCTGTATAAATGAGGCCCTGGGATGACGTCAATCCAGAATATTTTGAACCTGTAAGCTGCATATCCTGTTCATTCCAGAGCTTTTCAGAAGAGGCTTTGTCAAGGGCTTTCACCTGCCATTGCCCTTGCGCACCGGATGCCTTATTTTCCCTAAAGTAGATATTGTCGCCTGCGGCGATGATCTGCTGCTTCATCTCATTCCTGATCCCTGCTATGGAAAGCCTGGCGGAAATTACAGAGCTTAAGAGGCGGGTACTGATATCGATATCCGATTTCATATTGGCAATAACGGATATATTCTCATTACCTTTATCTTCAGATTTAATGTTTATTTCCATATGAACGTCCGCCAGACAACTGCTGACTTCTTTCATCACAGCCTCTTGTTTGGAGATAATATCGGGAATATCAATACCCGCATTGCCCTGTTTTGAAATTGCAGCTGCATTATCAGTAACCGTAATGCTTTGTCCGGAAACAACAACCGTATTATCGGCAGCTATACCGGTTTGCCCGGAAACCACAGACGTTTCACCGACAGCCGGATTTCCTTCAAGCTTTGTACATCCGGATATACAAATAACCATAATAAAAACAATCACACATAAACGCCTCATATCCCGTCTTCTCACTTTCTATTTAAAAATTCATGCTTTTCTGAGCAATATAGGCCGTCATCTGCTCCTTTTTTTTCAGCAGGAGCCGCTTCTTCTTCTTCCGCCGCCAGCCGGGCAATGCCCTCCAGCACCTTTACGGTCAGTCCGGGGGAGAAGGGGACTTCGCCCCGTTCCAGACCGCTCAGTTTCTGTAGCAGCTCCCTACTCTCAATGCTGGTGAGCAGGTAGCCGCAGGCCCCGCTTTGCACGGCGGCCATTAGGTTTTCGTCGCTGTCGGCGAAAACGATGATTTTGACTGCGGGGTTTTCCGTTCTGATGCGACGAATGGCCGCAAGCCGTTCCTGTCCGGTGCCGGTGACGTCCATCAAGACCACATCCGGGCTGAGCAGCCGGGTCTTTTCCAGGGCTTCCGTTCCGCTCAGGGCCGTACCCGCAACGCAGACTCCGTTGGACTGCAAAAGGCTTTTCAAGCCTTCCAGGAACAGGACACGGTTATCTACCAATAAGACATTCATTCGATATCCCTGCCTTATAAATATTTTTGTTAGCATTTGCCAGTTGCTTTTTTATCATCTTTAAATATATAATTTTGGTCATTTCACTTACAATGTCTGGAAGTGCAGTCTGAAAAAAATATTTAGTACAGTCATGTTTGCACTTTTGACTGTACTATGGGACAGTGACTGCAAAAAAAAGAACCCTCGAAAGAGAGTTCTCGCTTTGCTTGAAATCTATATTTTTTCCCGGGCGGCGTAGGCGACGGCCTGGGCCTTGTTTTCCAGGCGGAGCAGTTCCAGTATCCGTTCCATATGGTATTTGACGGTGCGCTCGCTTAAATTAAGGGCGGCCCCAATCTCCTTGTAGGCCATGCCTTTTGCCACCAGGCCCAGCACCTCGGTCTACCGCGCAGTTAGCTTATCTGCCGGCTCCTCCCGTCCTGCCGCCGCTTCCCGGTTGGCTGAGGACTCCGGCTCTTTTTCAGCCGCCTGGCAAGCGAATTCCGTGAGCAGCCGGGCGGCCAGTCCGGGAGACAGGGGGGCTTCTCCCTGTTCCAGGGTGTGCAGCAGGGCGATCAGCTCCCCGGCGTTCAGGTTCTTCAGCAAATAGCCCGAAGCCCCTCTTTTGACGGCTTCAAACAGGTTTTCATCATCGTCGAAGGAGGTAAGCATCACTATTTTTACCTCCGGCATTTCCTTTTTGATGGGGCGGATGGCGTCAAGCCCGCCTGAACCCGGCATTTCGATGTCCATCAGAATGACGTCGGGCTTCAGCGCCCGTGCCCTGCCAACTGCCTGGCTGCCGTTTCCCGCAGTGCCCACCACCTCGATGCCGTGGGTCTCTAGCAGGTTTTTAATTCCTTCAAGGAAAAGCGGATGGTCATCCACCAGCATAACCTTCATATTTTATTTACCCCCTCTTTTCGCGGGACACGCAGGAAAATCCTCGTGCCTTTTCCGGGGGTGGAGTCAATCCTTATTTCTCCTCCTATTTCTCCTACACGTTCCCGCATGATATTTAATCCAAAGCCGTGTGCCGGCTCTTTTTCATACTTATTGACGTCAAAGCCCCTGCCATCATCCTCTATTACTGCAAGAATCTCACTTCCGACAGCTTTGACTTCTATGGATACCCGCTTTGCTTGTGCATGCTTCCGTATGTTGTTCAAGGCTTCTTTGGCAATATTGGACATATGCATTTTAACGTACGGCTCCAGTCCTTCTATCAGCGGCTCGTCCGATATCAGAAGCTTTACAGCGATGCCGGTCTGTCTTATGTACTGCTCTATTTCCTTTTTTACTGCAAAGACAAAATTCTTTTGGGACGCCGCAGTGATTTTTACATTCTGTATGTATTCCCGCATTTCCCCGTGGGCCGACTGGGCCACCTCGACCAGCCTTTCAACTTTTTGGGAGGCTGATTCGATTTTATCCTCTGCCAGCTCATGCGCTATTGCCTGGGCCTGTACGTTGATAAACCCGAAGATCTGTCCCAGGTTGTCGTGCAGGTCCCGGGCCAGCCGTTCCCTCTCCTCCGACATGGCGAGCGCCCTCTGCTGCTCCAGCAGCCGGGCCTGGACCTGCTTCCGCTCGGTCACGTCACGGAATATGATGGTCAGTCCGTTATGGTTTCCCCGCCTGTCCCGCAGGGATAAATAGGACACCTCGAAGGTTTTCGGGCAGCCCTCATGCTGCATGACCAGCTCCCTGGGCAGCGTCTTCCCGGTACAGCATATTTCCGCAAAGGCCGGCTGGCTTTTAAAGAAGGCTTCGGCCTCCTGCCCGATAGCCCGGATGGAGGAACTGCCGAAGATGGCTTTGGCCGTCCGGTTCATATCCGCGATCCTGTTCTGGGCGTCCAGCACGACCAGTCCGTCGTCCATGTTTTCGATGATGTTTTCCCGGGCTACCGGGACGATGTCGAAAAGCCGGTAGCGGAAGATGCCCCAGGTCATAATGAGTCCGCCGATGGAAATGAAGGCGGGAGCCAGGTCGTATTTGAGAGGCGACAATTTTAAGGAGAATAATACGCTGATGATGACGGGTAAAAGCAGGCCGCCCCACAAAGCTAAGGCTTGCATCCGGTACAGGCGTTGCTTGCCGGATTTGACATGAATGATACAGGATATAATAACCAAAAGATAGCAGTAGGCGACCAGGAGCCAAAACCACAACCCATAGATCTGTCCTATTACCGGGAACGGGCCTCCATAAATATCGCGGTGCATCAGACCGTGCCGGTCGTTCGTCCACACCAGAATTACTGTGATTACTGGGATAACGAGTAGTAGTATTATCCGGCGGCGCGTCAACCACCATTCCTTTCCGGTATATTGCAAAGTTAAAACCAGCCAGGTCAGTGGAGAAAAAATATAGCAACTGAACTGCACATTACTCCAAAAAATCTTCGTCGGCAGATCGAGCCCCATAATCTCCATGGCATTAGCCGTCACCCATATCACCGCTTCGAGCATCAAAAACAAGAACGGTATAGCACCTCGTACCGAGCGGCGCCACCATGCGAAGAAGCACAATCCCAGCGCAATCAGAGCTGATATAAATAGAAACCAGACATATGGAATCATCTGATATTGCATCAAGACCTGCTGCGGGGCGTAAACCGCCGGAGTCGCAGTAACGGCTGCCGAG
>DOHE01000272.1:0-1061 GCA_003535395.1 Clostridiales bacterium
CGCCCACCCGCTCCTTCAGAAGCTTGATATCCATTCCGGCCCTGGCCTGGATCCCCTCATAGGCATCGTTGGTTTCCGCCAGCTCGTTGATGACCGGCCATACATGCCCGCAACAGTGGCGGAGCACATACAGCCCCAGTTTTTTTGCTTCCTTGTACAGTTTCACATGCCACGGATAGATGATTTCCCTGTAGATATCCGGGCTGGCAAACAGATTTGTGGTGTTCCCCAGATCCCCGACAGAAAGGATGCCATCCATTCCCAGTGCCTTCAGGATCTTCAGGGTGCGGAAAGAGTTAATCATCTGATATTCTGCAATTTTTGCACAGACTTCCGGGTACAGCAGCAGGTTGATCCAGCTTTCCTCCTCTGTCGCACCAAATCGCGCCCATTCCAACCCGTTCACCGGAGCGATGATGAAGTGCGTCTTGCTGAACTCCTTTACCAGGTGGTTGATGACTTCATAGTGGGATGACTCTGGATCAAACTTCGGCTCCGGTCTGGCTTTTTCCCGGTCAATCATCTCCTGCACTTCTTCTTCCGAAATATTTCTCTTGATGAATGCGGTATTGATCGGGTTCGCCATCAGGTCTCCGGTAACAGAAGAGATCGTATACAGGCTGCCATTGGCATCTCTGTAATTTTCTTCATCGATCTTCGTCATGGGCGCTGGGTGGTGTCCCTTTTCCGGTACCATCGGTGCCATGATGAGATCGAATTCCAGCGCCTTCACCAGATCCGGTATATCCCGCTTATAGTGCGCTACGACCTCATCCCTGCGCCCTTCCCAGTAGGCTTTTCTTTCGTTGAACTTCGCATGGACCAGGGATTTTCGCCCCAGGATCATTTCATACACATTGTAGTCGATGGAGTGCTCCCCCCAGGGGATCCGGTCCGGTTCCCTGAACTGAAGCGCTGCGATCACACGTTCTTTAGGTGTCATGATTCTCTCCCCGCTTTCCACATTAATATGGTGCAAAATATCAACTGTAATATCTCGAGTACTTTTCCATTGCTTCCATGACGGCAGCGATATTCCGGATGGGAGTCGGGGGCCAGAC